>NZ_CP029151.1:267500-567500 GCF_003095655.1 Dokdonia sp. Dokd-P16 | reverse complement strand
TGGTATTCGTCATCGTGTGGGTCTTCCTTTAAGAGGACAACGTACAAAGAATAATTCTCGTACTAGAAAAGGAAAGCGTAAAACAGTTGCAAACAAGAAGAAAGCAACTAAATAATAAGGCATAATGGCAAAGCAAACTGCAAAAAAACGTAAGGTTGTTATAGAATCAGTTGGGGAAGCCCATATAACTGCTTCATTTAATAACATCATAGTTTCGTTAACAAACAAGAAAGGAGATGTTATCTCTTGGTCATCTGCCGGTAAAATGGGTTTCAGAGGTTCTAAAAAGAATACTCCGTATGCTGCTCAGACTGCTGCAGAAGATTGTTCTAAGGTTGCTCACGAAGCTGGCCTTCGTAAAGTGAAAGTGTATGTTAAAGGCCCAGGTAACGGACGTGAGTCTGCTATACGTGCTGTACACAACAGTGGAATTGAAGTGACTGAGATTATTGATATCACTCCAATGCCGCACAACGGTTGTCGTCCTCCTAAGAGACGTCGCGTTTAATACTAAATTATAATTAATATCTCGAGGGAGAACGATTAGCAAAGGATTGACCTTAATTTCTAATCACCCTCAACAAATACATTTAAAATGGCAAGATATACTGGTCCCAAAACAAAGATCGCTCGTAAATTTGGCGAAGCAATCTTCGGAGAAGACAAATCTTTTGAAAAAAGAAATTACCCTCCAGGGCAACACGGAAACAACAGACGTAGAGGAAAGAAATCTGAATACGCAGTACAGTTAGCTGAAAAGCAAAAGGCAAAGTATACTTACGGTATCCTTGAGCGTCAGTTTAGAAACATGTACGACAGAGCAAATCGTGCTCCAGGAATTACAGGTGAAGTTTTACTTCAACTTTGTGAGTGTCGTCTTGATAATGTTGTACACAGAATGGGAATGTCTCCTTCTAGAAGTGGTGCACGTCAATTAGTAGGACACCGTCACATTACTGTAAATGGAAGCATCGTAAACATTCCTTCATTTCAGGTTAAGCCTGGTGATGTTGTTGCGGTACGTGAGAAGTCTAAATCTTTAGAAGTAATCTCTAACTCTCTTCAAAATTCAAGTAACGTCTACGAGTGGATTTCTTGGAACAACGATAAGAAGGAAGGTACTTTTGTGGCAATACCACAACGTCTTCAGATTCCTGAAAACATCAATACCCAGTTCATCGTCGAGCTGTACTCTAAGTAATAACCACTAAAGCTAGAAAACCGATATGGCAATATTAAATTTCCAGAAGCCCGATAAAGTCATTATGATTGACTCTACTGATTTTGAAGGTAAATTTGAGTTTAGACCTTTAGAACCAGGTTACGGTTTAACCGTAGGAAACGCTTTACGTCGTGTATTGTTATCTTCATTAGAAGGTTTTGCAATTACATCTGTACGTATAGAAGGTGTAGATCACGAGTTTTCTACATTGGCTGGAGTAGTTGAGGATGTTACAGAAATTATCCTTAATCTTAAGCAAGTACGTTTTAAAAGACAAATAGAAGAAATAGATAACGAAACTGTAACAATTTCATTATCTGGAGTAGATCAATTAACAGCTGGTGATTTTCAAAAATTTATTTCTGGTTTCCAAGTGCTTAATCCTGATATGGTGATAGCAAACATGGATAAGAAAGTAAATCTTAATATGGAAATTACTATCGAAAAGGGACGTGGATATGTACCTGCTGAAGAGAACAAGAAGTCTAATGCACCTCTTGGGACTATCTTTACAGACTCTATTTATACTCCTATCCGTAATGTGAAATATAGTATAGAGAACTATCGTGTTGAGCAGAAAACTGATTATGAAAAATTAGTTTTTGAAATCATCACTGATGGATCTATTCATCCAAAAGAAGCTCTTACTGAAGCAGCTAAGACCCTTATTCACCACTTTATGTTATTCTCAGACGAGCGTATCACTTTAGAGGCAGATGAGATAGCTCAGACTGAGACTTATGATGAAGAATCTCTACACATGCGTCAGTTGCTTAAAACTAAGCTTATCGATATGGATCTTTCCGTTCGTGCGCTTAACTGTTTAAAAGCAGCAGAAGTAGAAACATTAGGAGATCTTGTTTCTTATAACAAAAATGACTTGATGAAATTCAGAAACTTTGGTAAAAAGTCACTTACTGAGCTTGAAGAGCTTGTAAATGTAAAAGGCCTTAGTTTTGGAATGGATCTAGCTAAGTATAAATTAGATAAAGACTAGTTAGCTATAGCAGAAATGCAATAGCGCTTTCGCGAAAGCGGGAAAATACATATTACAATGAGACACGGAAAGAAATTTAATCACTTAGGGAGAAAGACTGCACATAGAAAGTCTATGCTTGCAAACATGGCTTGCTCTTTAATTGAACATAAGAGAATAAACACGACAGTGGCAAAGGCAAAAGCTTTAAAGCAGTTTGTTGAGCCAATGATCACAAAGTCAAAAGAAGATACTACTCATAATCGTCGTATCGTTTTTGCAAAGCTTCGCCAAAAAGATGCAGTTACTGAATTATTCAGAGATGTAGCGGCAAAGATTGGTGATCGTCCAGGAGGTTATACTCGTATTATCAAGATGGGTAACCGTCTTGGGGATAACGCTGATATGGCAATGATAGAACTTGTTGATTACAACGAGATTTACAGCCCAGGAAAACCAGCAAAGAAGAAAAATACGCGTCGTGGAAGTAAAAAAGCCGAAGCTGTAGCACCTGCTGCAACAGAAGAAAACGCTTCTAACGAAGAAGAATAGATAATTTTATTGTCTAAACAGTTTTAAAAAGGCTCTGCTATTAAGCAGAGCCTTTTTTATTTCAAAAGATTCATAATATCTTGTTAAGATTTCTATTTTTTGTTGAGTTCTGTTTTTAGGTATTATATTAGTTATAACAAAACAACTTTAGTGTTATGAAATATTTCTTGATCTCCGTTTTACTTATTAATTCTCTTACAGCAATCTGTCAATCTGAAGATGTGACGTTTATGTCAAGTTTAAATTCTAACCAAGCTATTGACGGATCACTAGTAAATTTTGATGGGGGAAACTACTCGGGTAGGACATTTAAGGCCGCAACTAAGATAGAGGGTGATAAGTTTTTATTCGATAATTGGTTTAGCTCTGCTAGAGTTATAACACAGAATAAGCAAGTTATAGATGTACGTAATGTTAATTTTGATATGGAGCGAGGTACATTTTCCTTTAAAGAGGGAGAGTATCTATTAGATGTAAATCAGTTTGTTGTCGGCTCTGTTAGTGTAAATGATTTAACTTTCAAAAGAACGTTAAATCCACAAGATAATATATCTAGATTAATGGAAGTTATATACGAATCTGATGACATCTCCTTATTGAAAGACCATAACGTCAGAATAAGAGAGGGAAAATTTGATATACAAGTTGGACAAGAGCCTGATGAATATGTAAGTAGTATAAACTATTATCTTATTAGTGATGGAGAGTTTAAGAAATTTAAGCCAAAGAAATCTTCTGTACTCGCAATTTTCAATGATTATGAGGATATAATGGTGCAGTATGTGAAGGATAATAAGTTGTCTTACAAAGAGGATTCAGATTTAAAAAAGATGTTTATAAAATTAAGCTCGCTTAGATCTTCTGCGAATTAATTTCAGTGATTAAACTATTCTTTTTTCAAAAGACTATATTCACTACTTTTGTCTTCTGTAAGGAAAAAACAAAAAATGAAATATCAATCTAGAAGACCAGCCATAATATTACTTGCAGACGGAACAATTTTTCATGGTAAATCTGTAGGAGACAAAGAAGCAACTTCTTTTGGTGAAGTTTGTTTTAATACAGGAATGACAGGCTATCAAGAAATTTTTACTGATCCATCATATTTTGGTCAGTTAATGGTTACTACAAATGCTCATATAGGTAATTATGGAGCAACAGATGTTGAGACGGAGTCTGACACTGTTAAAATTTCTGGATTAATTTGTAGAAATTTCAGCTATACATACTCAAGAAAAGATGCAGAGGAGTCTTTAGAATCTTTCTTAAATGATAGTGAACTCTTCGCTATTTCGGATGTAGATACTCGAGCGCTTGTTGCACACATACGTGATAATGGTGCTATGAATGCTGTTATTTCAACTGCTGTTGATGATATTGAAGGTTTGAAAAAGCAGTTGTCGGAGGTTCCTGATATGAACGGACTAGAATTAGCCTCAAAAGTATCTACCACTGAAGCTTACTATTTTGGCGAAGAAAATGCCGAAGTTAAGGTTGCTGCATTAGATATTGGGATCAAACGTAATATTTTACGAAATCTCGCAAAAAGAGGTGCATATGTAAAAGTATTCCCATACAATACTACTTATAAGGAGATGAAAGAATGGAATCCTGATGGATATTTTTTATCTAATGGACCTGGAGATCCTGAGCCACTTGAAAATGCAATACAAGTTGCAAAAGATATCATTAGCGCAAACGATCCACTATTTGGAATATGCCTAGGACATCAAGTAATAGCACTCGCAAATGGTATTTCTACTTATAAAATGCACAATGGACACCGTGGGATCAATCATCCTATAATGAACTTGGTTACTGGTAAGGGTGAAATTACTTCACAAAACCATGGCTTTGCAATTAATAGGGAGGAGGCAGAAGCTAATAACGATGTGGAGATAACGCATGTTCACCTTAATGATAACACTGTTGCAGGAATTAAACTAAAGGATAAGAACTGCTTTTCCGTTCAATATCATCCGGAAGCGAGTCCTGGACCTAACGATGCTACTTATTTATTCGATCAGTTCATAGATAATATTAAAAGTGTCACAGCTTAAAAATCTAATCCTCATCTAATTTGTTAGATGGGGATTTTTTTAGTTTAAAAATTTTGCTTTCGCGAAAACGTTATCGCTACAAAAGAACATAGACTTTACAAAATCATCATCAAAATCGTATTTTTACGTAACTAATAAAACAACTATAACATGAGTATAATCATAGAAGTTCACGCAAGGCAAATTTTTGATTCACGAGGAAACCCAACTGTTGAAGTTGATGTATTCACTGAGTTAGGTGTAATGGGAAGAGCAGCTGTTCCTTCTGGAGCATCTACAGGTGAGCACGAGGCAGTAGAGTTGCGTGATGGTGGTAATGCTTTTATGGGTAAAGGTGTGTCGAAAGCTGTTGAAAATGTAAATACGCTTATTGCTCCAGAATTACTTGGAGTATCTGTTTTTGAGCAAAACGCTATTGATCAACTTATGATAGATCTAGATGGCACTCCAAACAAATCAAAACTTGGCGCAAATGCAATCCTAGGTGTTTCTCTTGCTTGTGCAAAAGCAGCAGCTGCCGAATTGAATATGCCGTTATATAGATATATAGGTGGAGTTAGTGCAAATACACTTCCAGTACCTATGATGAATATTATTAATGGAGGATCACATAGTGATGCGCCTATAGCATTTCAGGAATTTATGGTAATGCCAGTTAAAGCTAAGAGCTTTAGTCATGCATTACAAATGGGAACTGAGATTTTTCATAACCTTAAAAAGGTATTACATGATCGTAACTTGAGTACAGCAGTAGGTGATGAAGGAGGATTTGCTCCAGCATTAGACGGTACAGAAGATGCGCTTGATAGTGTGAAAATAGCTGTAGAAAAAGCTGGTTACTCTTGGGGTGACGAAATTATGATTGCGCTAGATTGTGCTGCTGCAGAATTTTATGTAGATGGAAAGTACAACTACGCAAAATTTGAGGGTGAAACTGGAAAAATACGTACTAGTGAGGAACAAGCAGATTACTTGGCTGAGCTAGCAGACAAATATCCAATTATATCTATAGAGGATGGAATGGATGAGAACGACTGGGAAGGTTGGAAATATCTTACTGATAAGATTGGTGACAAGGTTCAACTTGTAGGTGATGATTTATTTGTAACTAATGTACAGCGTCTATCAAGAGGTATAAATGAAGGGATTGCAAACTCTATCCTTATTAAGGTGAATCAAATAGGTACTCTTACAGAAACAATTGCAGCTGTAAACATGGCACATAACGCAGGCTATACTTCTGTAATGTCTCATCGATCTGGAGAAACTGAAGACAATACGATTGCAGATCTAGCTGTAGCACTTAACTGTGGTCAGATTAAAACAGGTTCTGCTTCACGTTCTGATCGTATGGCAAAGTACAATCAACTTATTCGTATAGAAGAGATGCTTGCTGATACCGCATACTTTCCGGCAATGAATGCCTTTAAGATAAAGTAAGAGTGATAAGAACTATATTATTTGAAAAATGCCTTCTCCATGAGAGGGCATTTTTATTTTTATAAGAGCCGATTAATAACGGATTTTGAGGATTATGTGCTTAGTGTAATGTAATTTTCATTTAAAAATTAAAACTAGTAGCACTCTTTATCGTTTAAATCATAAGCTATTACTTCTGTAATTCAGTGTTTTATGTTAAAATCAATAAGTAAGTAAAATCTTACTCAATTGCTGTGGTAAACACGTTAAAATACATTAATTTTATATTTCCAAATTATGATCTTTTAGAAGTTGTCTAGGTTTTGCTTTCGCGAAAGCGAATTTTAAATCTATATAGTTTTTTAAATTTTTACCTGGCTCATTCGTTGCATCGTTAGTGAATAAACAAGCAAGTATGACTTTAAGTTGGGTAAGAGCGGGCAGTTACGCTTCGATGTTGTACACTCGCTCTTTTTTTAAATGGATTTTGGAGAAATCCAAAATCTAGATTTAAGTTGGGTAAAGGACATGTGCTACGGTACATGTCCTTTTTTATTGCGCTACTAGAAGCATATCAGCTTTTGTGTAAAATGTCTGTTTATAAGTATCTTCTATATTTGGAAAGTTCTCTCTTGTGTTATCTAGTAAGAATTTAATTAATTTTTAACCTTCTATGAAGCCTATATGTTAAAAAATGAGACTTCTTTTTTGTAATTTAGCCTAACTTCAAACAATAGAATAAAATAAGAAAAATATAACGATAGATGGCAGATAAAGCAACCCTAACGATAGATGGAAAAAGTTACGAGTTCCCAATAATTACAGGAACAGAGAAGGAGCAGGCAATTGATATAAAGACGCTCAGAGGAGCTACTGGAGGAATCACTACGATAGATCCAGGTTATAAAAATACAGGGTCTTGTGAAAGCGCTATTACTTTTTTAGATGGGGAGAAAGGAATTCTTAGATACCGCGGTTATTCAATAGAAGAGCTTGCAGAGAAAGCAGATTTTCTTGAAACAGCTTATTTATTGATTTTTGGAGAGCTTCCTACAAAACAACAACTAGATAAATTTCACGCAGATATCAAATCTGAGTCTCACGTAGATGAAGATATGAAGAAAATCTTAGATGGTTTTCCTAAGTCTGCACACCCTATGGGTGTTTTAAGTGCACTTACATCTGCACTTATAGCATTTAATCCTTCAACCGTAAATGTAGATTCTGAAGAAGATATGTATGCTGCTATTGTAAAACTTCTAGCGAAGTTTCCTGTACTAGCTGCATGGGCAATGCGCAAGAAAAAGAGTCAACCTCTTGATTATGGAGATAATTCTCTTGGTTATGTAGAGAACTTCCATAAAATGATGTTTGCAAAGCCTAATGAGGAGTATAAGGTGGACAAAGCTGTTATTGAAGCTATAGATAAGTTACTAATATTACATGCAGATCATGAGCAAAACTGTTCTACATCTACAGTACGTATAGTTGGATCATCACATGCTGGTTTATTTGCTTCTATTTCTGCAGGAATCTCTGCATTATGGGGACCACTACACGGTGGAGCAAACCAAGCTGTAATTGAAATGCTAGAAGCTATCAAAGAAGACGGTGGTGATACTAAGAAATATATGGCTAAAGCTAAGGATAAGGAAGATCCTTTCCGTTTAATGGGCTTTGGACATAGAGTATATAAAAACTTTGACCCGAGAGCAAAGATTATTAAAGTAGCTGCAGATGATGTTCTTACTCAATTAGGAATAGAAGATCCTGTGTTGGATATAGCTAAGGGACTTGAAAAAGAAGCTCTTGAAGATCCATATTTTGTAGACCGTAAATTATATCCAAACGTAGATTTCTATTCAGGTATTATTTATCGTGCACTAGATATTCCAGTAGAGATGTTTACTGTGATGTTTGCAGTAGGTCGTCTTCCAGGTTGGATTGCTCAATGGAGAGAGATGAGATTAGGTAAAGAGCCTATCGGACGTCCACGTCAGGTATATACTGGTGAAAACTTAAGATCTTTTAAAGAAGTTTCAGAGAGATAAAAACTCAGTAGTAAATTATAAAAGAGCAAACATTTCGTTTGCTCTTTTTTTATGCTCAAAAGAGTAAGTAATAGACTATCTAAAAAATTGTAAATTCACTTTCGTGAAAGTTACCAACCACCCATTACCAATTATTGTAGAGCAGCCAGAACTTATACTTGCAGGTTTACAGACTACAATGTCTCTAGCTCATAATACAACAATGCAATTATGGCAAACCTTAGGACCTTTAAAAAAGTTAATCCATAACAAGTCTAATGATGGGAGTTATAGCGTGCAGTGCTATGTAGATAATTTTATGTCTATTCCTTTTACACCAGAAACCAAGTTTGTAAAATGGGCAGCAGTAGCCGTAACTACCGAAAATAATATTCCAAAGGAGTTAGAAGTGTTGAAAATCCCAGAGGGTAAATGGGCTGTTTTTTTATATAAAGGCACCACAAGTGATTTTGGAAAATTTGCTCAGTATGTGTATCAAGAGTGGCTTCCGTCATCTGGGTATCAATTGGATCATAGACCACATTATGAGTTCATGGCTTCGGATTATTTAGGACCTAATCAGCCAGATGCGCAAGAAGAAGTCTGGATTCCAATCATATAGTTTTAGTCTCATTCAATTACTATGTTTTTTATGTTACTTAATCGTAGTTGTTGGGATTTCAAGAGTGGAATTTGTAATTTCACGCTATGCTTAAACTCAATGTAAAAAACGAAACGTCACGTCTTAAAGCCGTGGTTTTAGGAACTGCAGAAAGTAATGGACCTACGCCATCACTAGAAGATGCTTACGATCCTAAGTCAGCGCTTCATATTAAAGAAGGTACATATCCTCTAGAAAAAGACATGGTTCCAGAGATGGAAGCAGTAGCAACTATATTCAAGAAGTATGATGTAGAAGTGTATAGACCTAAACTTATAAAAGATATGAATCAGATCTTTACTAGGGATATAGGATTTGTGATTGATGATAAGTTTTTTAAGGCTAATATCCTCCCTGATAGGGAAGAGGAAATAGATGCTATAGAGCATATTATAAAGCAAGTGGCACCAACGCATGTGTTTAGATTGCCAGAAGAAGCACATATTGAGGGAGGAGATGTGATGCTTGCAGATGATCATATTTTTATCGGGACTTATAGAGGTGCAGACTATCCAGATTATATCATTGCACGTACAAATATGCTTGCCGTAGGAATGATACAGGAGTTATTCCCAAATAAAAAAGTAATGTCATTTGATCTTAGAAAATCAAACACAGATCCATACAGTAACGCACTTCACTTAGATTGCTGTTTCCAGCCAGTAGGTGACGGAAAAGCAATTTTACATAAAAACGGATTCCTTCAAGAAAAAGAGTATAACTGGTTGTTAAACCATTATGGGAAAGAAAATGTATTTGAAATCTCGTCTCAAGAGATGTTTAATATGAATTCTAATATATTCAGTATATCGCCAGAAGTAGTAATTTCTGAACGTAATTTTACAAGATTAAATACGTGGCTGAGAGATCAGAATATTACCGTAGAAGAAGTTGCTTATGCAGAGATTGCAAAGCAAGAAGGATTACTAAGATGTAGTACACTACCGCTTATAAGAGAGTAGTTATTACATCAACGCATTTTATTATTATTCACAGGATGTAAAAAGAGACGTAATAAAATCTATATCTACGTCTTTACCTACTTGATGAAAATAATCTAATTGCCATTTTTTCGTGTTTAGAGCTTGTTTATTATTTGGAGTGTCCCATGCTGGATAAACTCTAAAAGCTCTTTTGCCTTCTTTAGTTTGGGTTGATATAATTCCTTTTTTGATAAGGATTGATCTAGGGAAGATAAATTGCCCTAACTCATTTTCTGTCTTTACATTTACTACATAAAAATCAATAACATCACTTTCGTGAAAAGGTGAGATTTCTCCGCTTTCCAAGCGCTTCCAGAATGTTACAAATTGGCCTGCTTTTTTAGGCGTTACTTTCGCATCTCTACATATAATATTTAATCCTGCTAGCGTAAATGTACAGGCGCCGTAGGATTTGCTTTCGAGCTCGTCATGATAATCCGAAATATAAAGCGAGCATTTGTCATAAATGCTCGCTTTAATTTGTTGCAGGTTAGAGGTCATTGACTGTTAAATTACAGTGACTTTCGAAGCGAGCTCTTTTGCTCTTTCGGTAACGTTTGTAATATTACCATTTAGTTTGTCATAGGTTACCACAACTCCCATACGTCTGAATGGACGGGAGGTGGGTTTTCCAAAAAGCCTGAAGTCAGATTTGGGAGCTCCGGCGATATTTTCTATACCTGTGAAAGATGGATTGTCAGAATTCTTAGTTGCAAGAATCACGGCACTTGCGCCTATACGTTCTTGAGTAATTTCTTTTATAGATAGTCCTAACACGGCTCTTAAGTGTAGCTCAAACTCATTATAGTTTTGAGTATTTGCCAGGGTTACCATGCCGGTGTCATGTGGTCTAGGTGATAGCTCAGAAAAGTAAACCCCATCATCACCTACAAAGAATTCTACGCCCCATAAACCAGCTCCTCCTAAAGCAGCAGTAACTTTAGATGCCATTTCTTGAGCAGTTTTGAGATGAGCATCCGCCATGGTTGCTGGTTGCCAGCTTTCTTGGTAGTCGCCTCGTTCTTGACGGTGACCTACAGGAGGGCAAAACAGCGTCTCACCATCTCTTTGTGTAACAGTGAGAAGTGTAATCTCGTAATTGAAATTCACAAAAGACTCCACAATCACCTCGGCGACATCTCCTCTTGATCCAGCTTGAGAGTATTCCCAAGCTCGTTGGATGTCATCTGGAGTTTTGATGGTAGATTGCCCTTTTCCGCTAGAAGACATCAAGGGCTTTACCACGCAAGGAATTCCTACTTCCTTAACTGCTTTTTGTAATGTTTCTGCAGATGTTGCATAGCGATAATTTGCAGTTTTTAAGCCAAGGTCTTTAGCCGCTAAGTCGCGTATAGATTTGCGATTCATTGTGAAGTTGGCAGCTTTTGCACTTGGGATTACTGTATATCCCTGCTTTTCATATTCATAAAAACGCTCTGTGCGAATTGCTTCAATTTCTGGAACAATAAAATCAGGTTTGTGCTTTTCGACTAGTCTATCTAGAGCGTCGCCATCTAGCATATTTATCACCTCGCGACCATCTGCTACTTGCATTGCAGGAGCGTTATCATAACTATCTACAGCAATTACAGTTTGACCAAGGCGTTGTGCTGCAATTACAAATTCCTTTCCCAGTTCTCCTGAGCCTAGTAATACTATCTTTTTATTCATAATGTTTTGCTTTCGCACTTTGGCAAGCTCCGTGTAAACTTCACTTGCTTGAAAGTTGTACTATTTACTTTCTTCTATCCAACCATTAATTTTTTCCTCAAGTAGTGCAAGTGGGATACATCCTGTCTCAAGTACTTCTTTATGAAATTCCCTGATATCAAATTTTTCACCTAATTCTTGGGTTGCTTTTGTGCGCAACTCTCTGATTTTAAGTTGACCAATTTTATAAGAAAGCGCTTGTCCCGGATTTGCCATATAACGCTCAATTTCTGATATAATACCTGCTTCGCTTTCTGCTTCATTTTCTAGACAATAAGCAATCGCTTTCTCGCGGCTCCATCCTTTAGTGTGGATTCCTGTATCTACCACAAGTCTAACTGCGCGGTGCATCTCAGCTCCCAGTGTTCCAAAATATTGATAAGGATCTGTATAAAGTCCTAGCTCTTTACCAAGCGATTCTGTATACAATGCCCAGCCTTCACCATATGCGCTATACCATAATGTTTTTCTAAACTGTGGTAGTGTCTCGCTTTCTTGTGTTAGAGAAACCTGGAAGTGGTGTCCAGGGACAGCTTCATGTAAAAATAATGACTCGTCTGAGTATACATTATAAGTACTTGCATCTGGTATAGGTGTGTAAAAAATACCTGGTCGAGTTCCATCTAGCGATCCAGGATTATACTCTGCACTTGCAGAGTTCTCTCTAAATGCTTCTGTCTGTCTCACTTCAAAAGCTGTTTTAGGTTGTACGCTAAAAAGTAAATCTACTTGAGGTTTAATGGTCTCATGCATTGCATTAAAATTTGCAATGATTTCTTCTGGGGTAGTGTACGGCATTAATTTTTTGTTAGTACGTACATCATCAAAAAATGCTTTGAGGTCTCCTTTAAAGCCAACTTGCTCTTTTACTTTTTCCATCTCCGTACGTATGCGAGTAACCTCGCTCAGGCCGAGTTGGTGTATCTCATCTGCGCTCATTGTAGTGGTAGTATAAAGTTTGATGGCGTAGTCATAATAATCGCTACCTGCAGGTAAGTCACTATAACCAGAGCTATCACGACCAGCAGCTAGGTATTCATTTTGTAAAAAGTCACGCATCTTTGCATAGGCAGGGATTACTTTGCCTTCTATCATGGCAATGTAATCTGTGCGTAAAGTGTTTTTATCTTCTTCTGTTATTCCTTCTGGAAAGTTTGCTACGGGCTTGTAAAACAAGTGATTTTCTACAGTTGCTTCCGTCATAGCATCCATTTGTGGGATGATTTTTTTAATAAGCGACTTAGGAAGTACGTAGCCTTCTGTCATTCCTTGACGCATATTTTGCTCTGAACTGTTGAGCCAGATAAGGTATTCGTCTACACGTGTTTGCCAGTTTCGGTAATCTTCTAGAGTGTTAAAAGGTTGTGCACTCGCACCACTTGCAAGTTGGCCAAACATAAGATGTGGAGACCACATCTGGTCTATAGGAGTAAGGTCTTTTTTAAACTCCATACCTTCTAGATTGATCGCGATATCCCAGAGTAGTACTTCCTTACTCATCTTCTCTGTGTCTGTGAGGTCACTGTCGTTAAACTGCTGGATAGAGTCACGGTACGAAGTATAATACGTCTTTACCGCATCTTTATGTGATTGAGATAATGCATCTGGAAATTTGTCATTATATCTATTATCTCCAGACATTGTAGCATTAAGCGGATTAAGTTTTAGTCCATCTTCATAATAGTTGTCTAGCACATTGTTAAAAGCTAGTGATGTGTCTGCTGTACTAGCTATTTCTGTTGTGGCATCGTTTTTACAGGCTATTAGGCTTAAGGCCATTATTCCTGCGAGTAGTGTTTTTTTCATAAGGAAGGTTATAGAAGTTGCAGCTATTGTTTTCTGCAGTTTAAATTGTTTTAAGGTGTTTGTTGCGCTTTCGCGAAAGCGGTATTCTCACACTCACTATTACGTTACTAAGATACTTATTCGTAAATAAATTATGTGGTCGCTTGGGTGCCTTATTACGCAGAAGAATATTAAGACTTATTGTGGAAATAGAGCTATAAAAAAAACCCACTAAGAGATTAGCGGGTTTTGATTGTTGTGCTTTCGCGAAAGCTTAATTAATAAGAACTATGAAACGGCAGCTTTAATCTGCTTCATTGCGTCTTTTATGTTGTCCACACTAGCTGCATAAGATAT
This sequence comes from Dokdonia sp. Dokd-P16, assembly GCF_003095655.1. NCBI lineage: Bacteria > Pseudomonadati > Bacteroidota > Flavobacteriia > Flavobacteriales > Flavobacteriaceae > Dokdonia > Dokdonia sp. Dokd-P16. Next base: position 553,745 of record NZ_CP029151.1, on the reverse strand, counting down.
ACGTATGCAGTCTGGATTTCCAAATGCTTCACCAGTAACCGTCGCAACATTTGCCGCTTCAAGTAGGTAAAGTGAAAAATCTGATGCGTTTTCAATTTTTGTTCCACCTAGTGTTTTTCCGAAGTAGTAAGATATATTTGGGAATACATAAAATGCACCTTTTGGTTCGTTGCATTTAAAACCTTCAATATCATTTAGTAAGTCTAGTATTAAAGTTCGACGACTTTTAAACTCGTCTATCATGTATTGTACTTTGCTTACTGGAGCTTCTAGAGCTGTTATCACAGCACGTTGAGCGATACAGTTTGTACCACTAGTAATCTGTCCTTGCATTTTATTACAAGCGCGAGCTATATATTCTGGCCCGCCTATGTAACCTACACGCCATCCCGTCATTGCAAAAGCTTTTGACACACCGTTTACAGTAACTGTACGATCGTACATATCTGGAAACTGAGCCATACTAGCGTGCTCGCCTACATAATTAATGTGTTCGTATATCTCATCGCTCACAACGATGATGTTTGGATATTTTACAAGAACATCTGCTAGGCCGCGTAATTCTTCTTTACTGTAAATAGATCCAGAAGGGTTGCAAGGAGAGCTATACCAAAGCATCTTAGTCTTAGGAGTAATAGCTGCCTCAAGCTGCTCAGGAGTCATTTTGAAATTAGTATCTATAGAAGTTGGTACTTCAACAGGCACACCTTCTGCTATTTTCACAATATCTGAGTAGCTTACCCAGTAAGGGCATGGTAGTATTACCTCGTCACCTGGATCAAGACATACTAATGCAATATTAGCAAGTGATTGTTTTGCTCCAGTAGAAACTACAATTTGCGGTAGTTTATAATCGAGCTTGTTGTCTCTTTTAAATTTTGTGATGATTGCCTCTTTTAACTCTACATAACCATCTACAGGAGTGTATGAGTTATAGTTGTCATTTATCGCCTGTATTGCGGCATCCTTTATAAAGTCTGGAGTATTGAAATCTGGTTCTCCTAGGCTTAAACCTATGATATCTTTTCCTTCTGCTCTTAATTCTCTTGCTTTGGCAGCCATTGCTAGTGTTGCAGAGGTAGCCATTTCTGTTACACGGGTAGATAGTTTATTCATACTAGGAGATTATATATTATGTTGATATAAGTTTTGTATTGCAAGTTAACGAAAAGTGCCAAATCCTTTAGGGATTTGGCACTTGATATTTTCTGAAAAATTACGCTTGTTTTATGCAGTAATCGCAGGTTTCATTCCCATATTTTTAAGGTGATTGAAGTGAGCAACGAGCGCCTTTCTTGTTGTTTCATACTCATGATAAGGAAGGTTGAACTCATTTGCTGTTTCTCTTACAATCTTACTAATCTTCGTATAATGTACGTGACTAATGTGAGGGAAGATGTGGTGTTCTACCTGGTGGTTTAAACCTCCAGAAAACCAATTCATGATTTTATTTTTAGTAGAAAAATTTACTGTAGTAAATAATTGGTGTATCGCCCAAGTATTTTTCATGGTTCCTGTTTCATCAGGTAATGGCATGTGAGCATCTTCAACCATGTGTGCAAGTTGGAAAATCACACTTAAAATTACTCCAGCTACGTAGTGCATAATAAAGAATCCTATTAGAATTTTCCACCATGCAAGATCCATCACAATCATCGGGATCACAATCCACATACCTAGATAAATAGATTTAGTGATAAGAAGTGTGCTCCATTGTCTCGCAGGACTTTGTAGTTTTCCATAAGATAGTTTGCGCTTCATGTAGCGTTTCATTTGAAAAAAATCTGTAGTGAGCGCCCAGTTAAAAGTAAGGAGTCCGTATAAAAACACAGAGTAGTATTGCTGGAATTTATGAGCCCAATGCCACTTACCGTGTTTTGAGAAACGGAGTACACGTCCAGCTTCCATATCTTCATCGTGACCGTGTATGTTAGTATACGTGTGGTGAAGTACGTTGTGTTGTACTTGCCAGTTATACACATTACCAGCTAGAATATAGATACTACTACCCATTAATTTGTTAACCCATTTTTTACTAGAAAATGAACCGTGATTTCCATCATGCATTACATTCATACCTATTCCAGCCATTCCTACACCCATTACAACAGTAAGAAGTAATTGCAGCCACGTAGGCATATCAAGGGTTAAGAATAAAAAATAAGGTACTAAGTATATAGCAAACATGATAATCGCCTTGAGGTACAATTTCCAGTTACCTGTGCGTTTAATATCATTTTCTTTAAAATAAGAATTTACACGTTTATTCAGCGTTCTGAAGAATTTTGCTGAGTCCGTGCGCGAAAATTTAATTGTATTTTCCATAATAATGTAATTACCCTTACATAGCGCACTTTAATTCAAGATATTGCACTCTGTATAGCGTTTTTCTCTCGCTTTCGCGAAAAAGTTTTTCTTTTATAATAGCCTTGTAAAAGTAATACTTAATCCCGCTCACAGCTATGAACCTGCGTTAAAATAATAGGGAGTAAAATGGTACTTTTACAGTCCTAATATACTACTAATGGATATCATATTAAAATACTTTCCTGATCTCACCGAAACTCAAATCGAGCAATTCTCAAAATTAAAGGATTTATACCACGACTGGAACCTTAAAATCAATGTTGTGAGCCGTAAGGATATTGATGAAATATACTTACGTCATGTACTACACTCACTGGGCATTGCAAAGGTACAGCGATTTAATCCTGGAAGTAAAATTCTTGACGTGGGAACTGGTGGAGGATTTCCAGGAGTGCCACTAGCGATACTACACCCAGAGGTGAGTTTTCACCTCGTAGATAGTATAGGTAAAAAAATCAAAGTAGTAAATGAGGTCGTAGAGGGTCTTGGTATTACAAATGTAAAAACAACAAATGATCGTGTTGAAACTGTAAAAGATCAATATGACTTTGTAGTCTCTCGTGCAGTAGCTCAAATGGAAACTTTTGTACACTGGGTAAAAGGTCGTGTTGCCAAAAAATCTACTCACGAACTCAAAAATGGAATTCTCTATTTAAAAGGTGGCGATCTTACAGAAGAGCTTCAAAAATATACAACGACTACCATTTATGAGCTTCCTTCATTTTTTGAAGAAGAGTTTTTTGAAACTAAAAAGGTAGTACACTTACCTATGAAGTTTAAGGGGTAAAACTCTTAAAACCATATATTTGATTCCAAAGTTTATAGTAAGAATGTTTATTGGAGACTTTGGAATTTTTTATTTTAAAACTTTTCTCAATGTACGAGGCAACCTTTTATAAATAGCCTGCGTCTTTATAGATAGAAACCCATCAATCAGGTATGAAAGTCATACAGTTTAATAACGAGAAACAGCTTATTAAAAAAGCTATCAAAGGTAATAGAGATGCTCAACGAGCACTTTATGAGCAGCATGCGCCTAAGATGCTAAGTGTGTGTCGTTATTATATAAAAGATGTACATCAGGCGGAGGAGGCAATGTGTAATGGTTTTTTAAAAGTATTTACAAAGCTAGATAGTTTTAAAAATGCAGGAAGTTTTGAAGGATGGATACGTAGGATTATGGTAAGGGAAAGCATTTCTTATTTACGTGCGATAAAGAAGTTATACTTCACAGAAGATGGTGAGATTGAGAGCAACGATGCCATAAATAATATCCAGACAGATCTCGAGGTGGCACACATCCAGAGTTTAATAGATGATTTGCCAGAGGGATATCGTGTAGTTTTTATAATGTATGCTATAGAGGGATACAAACACAAGGAGATAGCAAAAACACTAGGAATTAGTGAGAGCACCTCAAAAAGTCAGTTGTTTAAGGCAAGGAAGCAATTGCAAGCAAAACTTGAAGAAGAATTAATTAATAATGGGACCAATGAAGTTAGAAGATAATTTTAGAGAAAAGTTGGAAGGTCGCCGCATAGCACCTACCGCATCTGCTTGGGATCGTATAGAGGGTAAACTTGAGACGGAGCAGGGTAAAAAGAAGAATGGTATAATCTTTTGGCTTGCTATTGCAGCTAGTTTTATTGCAGGTGTTTTTCTTACAGCTATCATTTTTGGAGGTGATACTGATGGAATAGAAAATCAAATAGTACAAACGCCAGAAACTATTAATAATACCATCGATAAAGAAGATGCAAGTAATATTAATTTAAGGAACATTGAGAACATACAGGTAGTAGACGCATCAAAAGTAGATGCTGCAGCAGAGGTGGAGAAGGATGAGGTTACGCTTTCGCGAAAGCGTGATGCGAAGCAAAAAACTAATACTGCTGCTACCAAAACATACCGCAATAATTATAAGCCAACAGCCACAGTTGCTTCAACTAAAAACAGTGCCGTAGCGAAGGTAGATAAGGATAATGTCGGAATCGTAAGTGATGAGCCACTTAACAAGGCATATGTGTCTCAAGAAAAAACTGGCGTTGAAGTTGTTGGTGCTAGTGACTTCTCGGTAACTGATGATGAAGTGGATATGTTACTTAAAAATGCACAAACTGAAATAAAGCGACAGAAAACCTATGAAGCACAAACTCCAGTGGTAAATGCAAACGAATTATTACTAGATGTAGAGGCTGAGGTAGATCCAGACTCTTTTAAAGATAGAATGTTCCGCACGCTCAAAAAAGAGTTTAATAGAGCCGTAGAGGCAGTTGCAAATAAAGATAATTAAGAAAATTCATCAATAATGCGCCATCATCGAGCGCACAAAACACAAACAGTTATGAAATCAATTATGAAAATTGCCCTAGCGGCAACAGTGGTCATCTTTGCCCAAAATGTACATGCACAAGAGGTTGAGGAAGTCAAGAAAGAAGTCTCTGAGGATATTGTAAGTCAAGTGTCGGCTCTAGAAAAAAGAAAAGAGCAATTAACAGAAAACTGGAAACAAACACTTAAAAGACGTATTGAATATATAAATGCGCAACAAGAGAAGCTAAATCTAAGCGCTGCCGAAGTAGAGGTGAGAAAAAAAGAGGAAGCAGAGGAAATAGCACTTAATATAGAAAATGAGATTTCTATTATTGATAATCAAATAGAATTAGTGAAGCGTACCGGACACATGAATCCCTATTATGGAACTTCGGTAGAGATAGGATTAGGAGGTGTTGATCGAGATGGTAATAGAGTATTAGGTGTTGCTGTAAATAGAAATAAACCTGGAGTAACAAATTATGACAGGCGCACCTATGGAGAAACTGTTTTTGCAACGGGTCTTAATAACGCAGTAAGTGATAATGCAGATATAGGTGATGACTTTTCTATAGGTAAATCTACGTTTGTAGAGTTAGGGTACGCTTGGAAAACAAGAGTTTTTGAAAATTCTGGAGCCATACAGTTTAAGTATGGACTCTCCTTACAAAGCAATTTTTTATCTATTAAGGATGATAAAGCTTTAGTAAGCTTAGAAGAGGGTAATGTGTTAGAAGAATTCCGAGTAGATTTAAAAAAGGCAAAACTTAGAATTACAAATCTGGTGGTACCATTGCATTTTGAATTTGGAGGATGGAAGAAAGAACAGAAGGACGATTACGTTCGTTATAGAACAGCTGGAAAATTTAGAATGGGAATAGGAGGATATGCAGGGGTGCGCTTAGGAACTCAGCAAAAATTGAAATACAAAGAAAACGGCGACCGCATTAAAACAAAGTCACGAGAAGACTTTGACGGAGATAACCTAGTTTACGGATTGTCAAGTTACATAAGAGTGACTGGAGACCTGAGCTTGTATGCTAAGTATGATTTGAGTTCGGCGTTTAAAACGGTAGAGCTGGGAGAGGTAAATAATGTTTCTCTTGGATTGCGATTAGACTTATAGGTTAGTTGTTGCGCTTTCGCGAAAGCATGATTAAAAAAAGAATAGCTCAGATATTTAAATGTCTAGGCTATTTCTATTTGAGGGTGATTCAATTTTTTATCAACGATAAGGTATGTTATATTGAAAACTGTTGTAATTTAAAGTACTTTTGCAAGCTGCCACTGGCACTTCTTAATTAACACGCTGTACTGCTTTGATATCCAAAGAAACCATAGATAAAGTTTTTGAAACTGCTCGTGTAGAGGAGGTGATAGGCGATTTTGTAGTTCTTAAAAAGTCGGGGTCAAACTTTAAAGGGCTCTCTCCATTTTCTGACGAGCGCACGCCAAGTTTTATGGTGAGTCCTGTTAAGCAAATTTGGAAAGATTTCTCTACAGGTAAAGGAGGTTCGGCGGTTTCATTCTTAATGGAACATGAGCATTTTAGCTATCCAGAAGCCATAAAGTACCTTGCCAAAAAGTACAACATTGAGATAGAGGAGACAGAGCGTACAGATGAGCAAAAGGAGGCTGCAAATGAGCGTGAGAGTATGTATCTCGTGAGTGAGTATGCTCGTGATTATTTCCATAAAACAATGCTCAACTCTGAGCAAGGAAAGGCAATAGGTCTTTCATACTTTAAGGAACGTGGGTTTACTGCAGCGACTATTGAAAAATTTGAGTTAGGATATAATCCTGATCAATGGGATGCTTTTACAAGTGAGGCAATACGCCAAGGATACAAACTAGATTACTTAGAAAAAACCGGACTATCCATTGTAAAGGAGGAGAAACAATTTGACCGTTTTAAAGGGCGTGTGATGTTTCCTATACACTCTATGAGTGGTCGTGTGCTAGGTTTTGGAGGTAGAATATTAGATAGTAGCAAGAAAGCGGCAAAATATCTCAACTCTCCAGAAAGTGATATTTACCACAAGAGTAAAGTGCTTTATGGTATTTATTATGCAAAGCAAGCTATTGCAAAGGAGGATAACTGTTACCTGGTAGAAGGGTATACAGATGTGATACAGATGTTTCAGTCGGGTATTGAGAATGTAGTTTCTTCTTCTGGAACAGCGCTTACTCCTGAGCAAATACGATTAATAAATAGACTCACTAAAAATATTACGGTCCTCTTTGATGGTGATGCTGCGGGACAGCGAGCAGCACTACGAGGGATTGATTTAATCCTTGAGCAGGGAATGAACGTGAGGGTTTGCTCCTTTCCTGAGGGTGAGGATCCAGATTCTTTTTCGCGAAAGCATAGTAAAGAAGAAATCGTTGCTTTTTTTGATGAAAATGCAAAAGATTTTATACAGTACAAAGCAAACCTGCTCGTAGAAGAAGCGGCTGGCGATCCTGTAAAAAAAGCAGATACTGTGCGTGATATGGTAGAGAGTATTTCTAAAATACCTGACGCCATAAAGCAAGAAATTTATGTGCAAGAGTGTGCGCGCATAATGGAGGTTTCTGAGACTGTGTTGTATAATACGCTTGCTCAAATACTTAAGAAAGATAAAAAAGAAACAGTAAAACAAGATCGAGGTAATCAATCACCACCACCAGAATATATGTCTGTGGTCCCAGATGAGATGCCTAATGCTGTTGAGAAAGTTAATGTGCTATATGAACTTGAGCGTAAGCTCATAGAGTCGCTACTTTTATACGGGCAGGTAGAAGAAGATTTTGAAGATCTTGTTCTTAAGGAAAATGAAGATGGTAGTCTTGAGCTGGAGCCTATAGTTCATAAGGCAAGAGTTTTTGAAAAAATCTACCTAGATCTTCAAGATGATGAGGTGGAGTTTACAAATGACCTCTTTAAGGTGATCTATGGTAAAATAGTAGCGAAAATGCACCTAGATCAAAATTTCCAAGTTCAGAATTTTATCAATGAGCTAGCACCAGAGGAAGCTAGTGAGATATCTAATATCATCCTTAATGATGAGAAGTATGAGCTTCATAGATGGGATACCCGAGAGGTTTATGTGCGTAAAAAGGATACTTCTGTAGGTCAGTTTGTTACAGAAACGGTACTGAGCCTCAGAAAATATCTTATTACAGAAAAGATAAAGGAGTTGATGAATCAGACCAAGGATAGTACAGACAATAAAGAAATCATTAAAGATATTCTTGATTATCAATCTCTTAATACGTTGCTAGGTAATAAACTAGGGCGAGTTCTATCTGTCTAAACGTGGCTGCTTTGTAATAACCTTGCATGCTTTATAAGCTCTGCAACGTTTTGTGCTTCTAGTTTTTTAAGGAGTCTCATTTTATAAGTACTTACTGTCTTCTCGTTAATGTCTAGCTCTGCTGCAATTTCTTTATTGCGCTTACCATTAGATAATAAGTTTAATACTTCTATCTCTCTACTAGAGAGTTTTTTATACTTAAATGCTAGTCCTTGTGTTGCGTTACCATCACTTACGAGTCTCTGGCTAAGCGCTTCATTAAGGTAGATTCCTCCTCGCTGTACTTGGTTTATGGCATTAAGCACGCGCTGTATAGAAGCGGTCTTTGCTACATAACCAGAAGCTCCATATTTTATAGCGCTTAAAGCATACATCTCTTCTGGATGACAGCTTAATACTAATATCTTGATGTGAGGAAATTCTCTTTTTATCGCCTTTAGCGCGGTAATACTATTAAGGTTAGGAATGTCTATCTCGAGAATGAGGATGTCAATCTCTGTTGTAGTCAGGGTGTTAAGAAGGTCATTACCGTCGTTAACATATCCGATTACTTCATAGTTTCCCTCCGCGAGAAGTATGGAAGAAATTCCCTTACGCGTGATTGGGTGATGATCTGCTATTAAAACTTTGTTCATTAGTTATTTTGTTTAACAAGTAATGAAACAAGTGATTGAGGGGTAGTACTTGTTTGTTTGCACTGCAAAGTACGCTCAATTGTTCAGAGTTTTAACGTTTTTGATCATTTATTCGTTCAAATACCTACTTTTTTAGGTTAACGGGGATGTTGCAGACGGGTATAGGGTTCATTTTGTGCAAATTGGCAGTGTTTAATCTCTTGTAAAGGTCAAAAACACGTCTTTCTTCTGTGGTGAAAGATTCAACAGTTTTGTTGCTATCACCACTTTTAAGTAGCTCATCTTGATGCATTGCCCATTCAAGTTGATCGTAAGTTGCGCCTATTTGATCTTCATCTGTGCGGTCATCTCCCCAAAGTCCATCTGTAGGGGCTGCATTTTGAATACTTTCTGGAACACCAACTGCTGCCGCAAGTTTAAAAACTTCAGATTTCATAAGGTCTGCAATAGGGCTGAGGTCAACACCACCATCACCATATTTTGTATAAAAGCCTACGCCAAAGTCTTCTACTTTATTACCTGTACCAGCAACAAGATATTTGTGAAGTCCAGCAAAGTAATATAGGGTACTCATGCGAAGTCTAGCTCTTGTGTTTGCTAAGCTTAGATTGAGCTGCTCGCTGTCTTCTGCAGTTGGGACAGCGCTCTTTAATTGTTCGAAGGTTTCTGTAAGATTCACCTCCAAGCTTGAGACATTAGCAAAACGCTTTTTGAGCTGGTTGATATGCTCCTTAGCACGAGTCACCTGGCGCTCATCCTGATGGATAGGCATTTCTACACAGAGAACACGTAGTCCTGTTTTTGCACAAAGTGTTGAGGTAAGTGCGCTATCAATACCGCCACTTATACCTATCACAAAGCCAGTCATTCGGGCGTTTGTTGCATATTCTTTAAGCCAGTTTACAATGTGGTCTACTACTTTATCGCTTTGCATAGGTCGCTCTGTTTTGAAGTGCTTTAAATTGGTACTTTTGTGTCCTTAAAGATAATTAATATACGCTTTAAGGTAAGGAATCGTTTTTCTTAAATATAAAGATACAAACTCTATGAATAAAATGCTTATAATTCTGCCATTGCTGGTATGCCTTACTAGTTGTACAGAAGACACAAAGACTCCGCCAGAAATCAAAGCAATGTCTGTAGATATGGAGGTTAGGAGATTTGATCAACTATTTGCTGCTGCTTCAAAGGAAGACCTAGCACCTTTAAGGAAAGAGTTTCCTTATTTATTTTCAAAAAAATTTCCTGACGAATACTGGGCTCAACGTTTTGCAGATACTATACAGTTAGAAATTAACGAAGAGATTGCAAAAGTTTTTCCAGATTTTGAGAGTGAAAAAGCTTCCATAGAAGATCTTTTTCGTCATATTAAGTATTACTTCCCAGAAACTACAATTCCTAAGATTGTAACCCTAACGACAGAAGTTGATTATAGAAATAAAGTCGTGCTAGCAGACAGCCTTTTGTTAGTAGGATTAGATACATACTTAGGGGCAGATCATCATTTTTATGTAGGTATTCCAAAATTTCAAAGTAAGAATTTTAGAAAAGAGCAGATGCCAGTAGATATAGCAGATGCATTTGCAAAAACAAAAACTAATAGATTACGTCAAAAGGACTTCCTTTCTGAGATCATACATGAAGGTAAAAAGTTATACCTCATGCAACTGTTGCTTAGTGAGATACCTGCTCATGAAGTCTTAGGTTATACACCTGAGGAGTTACTATTTGCGCAAGAGAATGAAAAAAATATGTGGGAGTTTTTTGTAAAAAACGAACTGTTATATAGTACAGATAGAAAGCTTTTAAGTCGTTTTATAAATCCAGCGCCTTTCTCAAAATTCTATCTTTCCTTTGATAATGAGACGCCTGGTCGAGTGGGGAGATATATAGGTCACGAGATTGTAAAATCATATATGGATAACAACGATGTATCGCTTAAAGTCTTATTGAATCAAGATGCAACTATTATCTTTGCAAACGCAAAATACAAACCCTAAGGAATGGCTAAGAAAGAAAAATCTGAAATTAAAATAGCAATCGAACTTGATGAGAATCGTGTTCCAGAAAGTATGGCTTGGACTGCACGTGATGGTGGAGTAGCAAACGAGGAAGCAAAAGCAATGCTTCTTTCTTTATGGGATCCTAACCAAAAGGAAACTGTACGTATTGATTTATGGACAAAAGATATGCCCGTAGATGAGATGCAGCAATTTTTTCACCAAGTACTTGTGGGTATGACAGAGTCTTTTCGTCGTGCTACAAATGATGAGAAAATGGCAGATACTATGAAAGATTTTGCAGATTATTTTGCAGAACACCTTGATCTAAAAGAAAAATAGTACACATAATTATCGGCTGGTTCCATAAGAACGCCTTAACTAGCACAACAATTTGGGTTACTACTATAGATTTATGGAGTGTTATGCTTTCGCGAAAGCAAAAAATATCACCTTAAATAAATTAAATGGTTCCTAAAGATTGGAACTAGTGACAGATACATTCTAGCATATTATATTTTTTTAAGGAATTATCTTACGTAGAAGTTGATGGTGCTAGTTGTGATAATCTTATAAATCAAGCCATTGTTTAAAGGATGCGGCTTTGTTTTTTCCAATGATAATTTCAATTTCTGACTCAGGATTTGTTTGAATTTTAAGAGCGCTATTTCCAAATTTCGTAATTTTTTCAATGGCGTGTATAGCAACTATAATTTGTCTATTTGCTCTAAAAAAAAGTCCTTGATCAAGTGAGGAGTAAATTTGATCTAAACTATCATTTGTAGTACTGCGGCGGCCATCCTTTTTTATAACATACGTAATACTATTGTCTACATAAATATATGAGATGTCATCTGTAGATATAGATAAGAGTTCGTTGCGCACATAAGTAAGTAAGCGTTGTTTAGATTTTTCCTGCGTATCAATTACGTCATCTCCAGATTCCTTTTTTGATACATTTGAGTTGAGTTCTTGCGTTTCTCTTATTTCAAGTATATTTTTCTGATAGTTTTCTAGAGATGTATTAAGCTTTGAAAGGCTAAGTACACTATCTTCTATTGTACTTGTTTTTAATGCTAGTTGTTCTTCATAATAACTAGAAATATATCTAATAATCGCTAGTACAAACAATAGTGTAAACAAGCCTATTATGAGAAAACCTGTATTAAAAAGAGTTCTAGTCTCTTTAATGCGTAGCTGAATGTTTTTTCTATTAATGTATGCGGTAACAATAAGATCCGTATTAGGGATAGATAGCATATAGATGATATCATCATTTATGGTTAATGAAATATCTTTTTTTGAGTTTTTGATAAGCTTGTATAGATCTTCTCCAGACATTATTGTTTCTATACTCGAGGTATTGTTATCTTGATCTGGAATTTTAGCACCTATTAAAGTGAGATCTGGATGAGAGACTATTTTTCCCGACCAGTTTATAAGAGAAAGGTATACGTCTTCTCTATGTGTATTTGTTATTGCCTTTTGTATACCTTGTATTGTTTTTTCCTTATCTGTTTTAGAAATTTGACCTTCACTAAAGACCACAGCAATTTGAGTAGTCTCTGCTTTTGCGGCAGAAATCTCACTATCTAAAAGTGTAATCGTTGTGTTTTTGATAAAATAAGGCGTTGCAAAAAAAGCAATGATCAAAAAGAAAATAGTGGTTCCTAAAGTAATGTAAAGATAGATTTTGTAATTTCTCATGTTTTTCAAATACAGTAAAGATAAGTCAAAGTGGTTCTTGATTGAGATTTAGGTAAGGGATATTCCGTTTCAATGCTGGAAATTCCTATTCAGGGAGTCTCTTTGTTGTTTACATGATTAAGATGATGGGATCATGTATTTTTGATACTTTCAATAGTATTTATGTAGCAATATTAACGGTATTGAAAACACAATATTTGTAAGTATGAAGGGTTCAAACAATCAAGTTATAAAATTTTTTTTAGGAATTATGATGGTTTTTGTTGTGCTGTTTGTGGTTATAAAAATAAGCGCTAAGAAAACTGCTAAGACGCAATCTTTAGAAACAGAATTGAATATGACGGCACAAGATTTTTTCCTGCCGTTACAAGATGACCATCCTGATGAGCTTGCAAGGTATGTAGAAAAGGCGATCGAAGTTGAAGGAGTAGTAAAAAACATTACACAACGTGATGGTGTGTATTCTTTAATATTAGAAGGTGAAAATATGGGACGCAACGTTATTTGTGAAATGCAGAGAGATCAAGATATGGCAATGAGCAAGCTTAAAGTGGGTGATAAAATAATGGTAAAAGGAATTTTTAAAGGATTTCTTCTTGACGCTATTTTGTTAAATTGCATCAAAATTTAAGGATGTTATTTATGAATAGAGTAGTACTCATTTCTTTTCTTATAGTTTCCATGTACAGTAATGCTCAAGGTCTAGAGAAAGTTATTGCTAGACAGGGTAAAATGTCCTTTTTGTCTTACACATCTGTCGAGAATATTAAAGCAGAAAATGCTCAAGTCTTAAGTTTTTTAAACCCTAACACTGGAGAAATTGCAGTGCGAGTTTTAATGCGAGCTTTTAAATTTGAAAAATCACTTATGGAAGAGCATTTTAATGAAAGCTATATGGAATCAGATTTGTATCCCGAAGCAAATTTCATTGGTCGTATTGATAATTATGACGCTAGCATTCAAGATACTCACACGCGTCTTGTAAGAGGTGATTTTACATTGCGCGGTATCACAAAGCCGCTAGAGTTTAAGGTTGCCATACGCGTTGTAAATAATATTATTTACGTGGATGGTAACCTAGAAATATTAGTTCAGGATTTTGACATTAATATTCCAGCGTTGCTTTCGCCTAATATTGCAAAGAAAATTCAGGTAGCATTTAATTTTGATTACACTCCCTATGAATAATAAAGTACTTCATTATATTCTTGCATTAGTTTCATTAGTATACGGGCAAGATTTAGTTGCCCAGGATCTATTGACATTACTAGATAAGGAACCTATAGTCCAGCCAGAATTTGCCTTATCTACATTTAAAGGAAATAGATTGTCTCTAGGCCATTCTGTTGAAACCAGAAAAAAAGGAGCATTAGAGTTTACCTTTATGAGTAGGTATTGGAACACAACCCAAGAGAATAGCAATAGTTTTATTGCAGATAGAGTGAGCACTCGTCTTGGTGCAGACTACGCTATCACAGATCGCTTTACTACAGGAGTTGGTTTTGGACTGTCTAATGGTATTGTAGATGGATATGCAAAGTATAGGATATTGCGCCAAGGAATTAATAATAATGGTAGCCCTATTGGAATTACAGGTTTACAAACCGCTACTTATAGATCAAAATCGTTTAATAATATAGAAGAAAGAGATGATTTTTTTCAAAAAACAGCTTTTACAACGCAATTGCTTATTGCTAGAAAGATTACTCAAGATTTCTCATTACAGCTTAGCCCTACCTTTGTGTACCGAAGTTCTTCTAGAAATATAAATGATGATAATACCCAGTTTGCTGTAGGCTTTGGTGGGAGGTATAAAGTAGCACATCATGTTAGTATTGTGTCAGAGTATTATTATGTGGCTAATGAGTTAGAAAGTATCGAGACATTTGGCGCGTTTGCCTTAGGAGTCAATTGGAGTGTAAGACATATTTTATTACAATTTTCAATGACTAATAACCCAACGTTTACAGAAGACTCTTTTATTACACAAACTAGAAAGAATTTTAACTTTAGAGATGGGAACTTCTTCTTTGGTTTTAATGCCACCTATTTTTTGCAGCTGTAAGCCAGATAAAATAAAGTATTTAATGAAAAGCGATACTGTATTAATATACAGTATCGCTTTTTTATGTTTTAACAATTTGCTGTAAGATAGGGGTAATGTAGAAAGTAAGTGTATTGGGAATACTACTTTAAAGAAAAGGCATTTACTAGTCGCTGTTATGCAATGTAAGTTGTATTAGACTCATATTATGTAATTGCATATTATTTTTAACCATTTAATGTAGTCTATAAATAGTACTGCATCGCTCCTTTCTAAATCTTAGGAGCTTTTTTTAATACAGCTCTTTTGTAGTAATATGCACTATATGCATTGCACTAATAATATATAGATCAAATGCTATGTGTTCCATAATAGATACGGCAGCTGTAAAAAGGGTTTTTAATAAACTAGATAGTAATATTGCCTCAAAGCCCATGTATAAAGAGTTTGTTCTTTCCGTTTTAAGGCTTTTTTTTCCTCCTCACTGTATTTTACAGAAAGAAAAGAAAGGATTTGGAGTTTATTTGTACCAAGTAAAAAGTATAAATGAATTAAAAATAAACGTAACATGAAAAAGATTTTCTTACCATTATTAATTGTTTTAATGACAATAAGCTGTAGCAGTGATGATGACAACACAGTAACACCAGATGTAATAGTCCCTGTAACAGAAACACCGGATGAGCCAGAGGAGTCAGTGGCCGGTCTTATTAGAATTACAGAAGTAGATGCAACAAACGATCTTGTAGTTGTAACAAACCTAGGCGATAGTACGCTAGAATTAGGAAGTTATTTCTTGTGTCTCGGTCCTGGAACATACGCTGCCATCTCTGGTCTTACTAGTGATAATACCGCTGTCGCGCCTAATGGGTCTATAACATTAAGTTATGATGTAAATGAAGCACAAGACGGACTAGCGGTTTTTGCTACCAGTGAATTTTCTAGCTCTGATCCAGACATTTTATTAGATTATGTGCAGTGGGGAGCAACAAATCAATCTCGTGTAGATCAAGCAGTAGCCGCTGGAAGATGGGATAGTGCAACTAGTTTTGCAGCAGGGGTAAGTCTCTATACCTTTGATGGTACTTCCTCAGATGTAGGGTCTACTTTTTGGAGTGGTCAAGATCCTTTTGTTGCCGTACGTGTTCTTAATGTAGATGCAGAAGGTGACTTAGTAACCTTAACAAATTTTGGAAACACAAGTGTAGATGTAGGTCCTTACTGGTTATGTCTAGGTCCTGGAACGTATGTGAATGTTGCAAATGTTGCGACAGGAAGTACTGTATTGGGAGCAAATGCAACGATCACACTTCCTTATAACGTAAATCCAGCTACTGGTGGTTTAGGTGTTTTCTCTACAAATACATTTAGCTCTTCAGATCCTACAATATTACTGGATTATGTACAATGGGGAGCAGCAAATCAAGCACGAGCAAATCAAGCAGTAGCTGCAGGTAGATGGGATAGTGCAGGTAATTTTGTAGCACAAGCAGATGAGTATAGTTTTACAGGAGGTGCTCAAGATGTAGGAGTAACATTCTGGTAGTAATCTGTAGTTGAAAAAAATGATTATTTAATTATTGTTGGAAAAAAGGACGTCTTTTATGGGCGTCCTTTTTTTTAATTAGAAACAGTCAGTAAATGTTGCTTTGCTTCAAGGTAAGTGATATTATATTTGTTCTAATGAAGCTACTATTTGTTTATAACGCAAATTCAGGAAAACTCAATGCACTTATGGATAGTGCGCACAAATGGATACGTCCAGAAACCTACGAGTGTGATTTGTGCAGTTTAACCTTTGGAGTGTTTAAGGAAAAGGAGGAA
The DNA here is from genome assembly GCF_003095655.1 of Dokdonia sp. Dokd-P16. NCBI lineage: Bacteria > Pseudomonadati > Bacteroidota > Flavobacteriia > Flavobacteriales > Flavobacteriaceae > Dokdonia > Dokdonia sp. Dokd-P16. Next base: position 537,559 of record NZ_CP029151.1, on the reverse strand, counting down.
TGGTTACGCTTTCGCGAAAGCGTTAAAACACCATTAGAATTTCTTCACAAGGATGAATTTTTAAAAGCTTATAAATCTAAGTGGTTGCCTAAGTATGAATTTCCCGTGGTACTAGCGGTTACAGAAGCTGGTCTGGAAGTTGTAATAAGTGCAGATGCATTTACTGGTATTGCATCTTCTCAAGAGCTTATTGAGCAAGTCAATAAAATTATAGAATCTTATTAGTTGACTTAGTTTAGTAGCCTGGCTTTAGGTTCTCGTTGAGGTCTTCTATGTAGCCTAAAATTTCATCTTGACCATCACCATGTGATGCGCTGCTCACGAAGTATTTAGGAAATTCCCACCATACACCATCAAGCATAATCTTTTTATAGACTTCTATGTTGCGTTCGAGCGCTTGTGGACGTAGCTTATCTGCTTTGGTAAAAATGATAGAAAATGGAATCTCTTTTTCGCCTAAATATTCCATGAATTCCATGTCGATTTTTTGAGGCTCGTGACGACAATCTACAAGCACAAAGGCAGAGATCATTTGCTCGCGTTGCTCAAAGTAATCTGTAATGAATTTTTGAAAGTATTTTTTATCTTTCTTAGATACACGAGCATATCCGTAACCAGGTAAATCTACGAGGTGCCAGTTTTCGTTAATCAAGAAGTGATTAATAAGCTGCGTCTTACCAGGTCTTCCAGATGTTTTTGCCAGACTCTTACGGTTAGTAAGCATATTAATAAGCGAAGACTTTCCTACATTAGAGCGGCCTATAAAGGCATATTCTGGAATGCGAGTGTTAGGGCACTTTGTGACTTCGGAGTTACTTACTACAAAAGAGGCAGACTTGATTTTCATATCGCAAAAATAGTAATGTAATCGTTTAATAAAGAATATGAAGCACATTATATGCTCAAAGTCTCAAGAATGAGTATGAGTTGTCTATGTATGTTTGTTGTGGTTGAGGCTTTTTAAAACTCTCTTTGTTTAAGCCACTTCAACAAAATGTCGTTAAACTCTGTTGGCTTTTCCATCATAGCTGCATGACCACATTCCTCTATCCAAAACAGATCTGAGTCTGGAAGTAATTTATTAAAATCTTCTGCAACCTCAGGTGGAGTAACACCATCTTGACGTCCCCAGATAATACAAGTAGGTGTATTCATATCTGGAAGGTCTTGTGCCATGTTATGACGTATTGCACTTTTTGCTATAGCAAGCGTCTTAAGTAATTTATTGCGATCGTTTACTGTGTCGTAAACTTCGTCTACAATTTCTTTGGTAGCACACTCAGGATTATAAAATACTCCTTGTGCTTTCTTTTTGATGTACTCATAATCACCACGCTTAGGGTAGCTTTCTCCCATCGCGCTTTCATAAAGTCCAGAGCTGCCTGTAATTACAAGAGCCTTTACTTTTTCTGGAGACATTTTAGTGTGATACAGTCCCACATGACCACCCATAGAATTGCCTAGAAGAATTACTTCTTCATAGCCTTTCATTTCAATGAATTCGTCAAGATACTTAGCAAACGATTTCACCCCTGTTTTAATAAGAGGCATCGTGTATACTGGAAGTTCCGGGATTACCACTTTATACCCATTTTCCGAGAAATGAGAAGTCACTGCATCAAAATTACTCAGGCCTCCCATTAAACCATGAAGAATGATAATCGGTGTTCCTTCGCCTTTTTCTAGATAAGTAAATTTCCCTTCGGTAATTAAGTCGTGTTTCATAAAAGTGGTTAGTAATCGGTATAAGCAAATATACTTATTTCGGTTTTGATTAGTTGCTCTTTTTTTACAATGGTCTTAATGCGTGATACTGAGCATTTTTAAGGTTATAGCAAGTTGTTTTAGTACGCTTTCGCGAAAGCAAAAAAAAGAAAATCAAGCTCAAAAGAGAAAGAAAATTATAAAATTCTACTCATCAACATATTGTTAACAAGTGGAGGTAGGTGGTATAACTTATCAACAAAGTGGTAGAATGTGGTAAAAAGTGGTAATATTTGCGCTATATTTGAGTTAATACATAAAAACTAACCTATCTCGAGTGATTAACCTCATTGGAACATACGAATGTAAAATAGACGCTAAGGGCCGACTCATGTTGCCTCAAGCGTTTAAAAAGCAGCTGGCTCCTATCCTTCAGGATGGTTTTGTGCTTAAGCGCGCTGTGTTTCAAAAGTGCCTTGAGTTATATCCTATTGCAGAGTGGAACACGCTAAGTGCAAAGGTGAATAAGCTTAATCGTTTTAATAAGAAGAATGATGAGTTTATACGTCGTTTCAATGCAGGTGTTAAGCCAGTAGAAGTTGATGGAACAGGAAGAGTTTTAGTGTCTAAAGATTTAGGAAATTTTGCAAAACTTGAGAAGTCGATTGTGGTAAATGCTGCTTTCAATATTCTGGAGATTTGGGATAAAGATTTATACGAAAAAGCCATTGATGAGGCAGCACTAGATTTTGCAGATCTTGCTGAGGAAGTGATGGGAGATAGCGATATACCAGATGGATTATCATAACCCAGTATTATTAAAAGAGACGGTAGATGGTCTCAATATCAAGCCAGATGGTGTCTATGTAGATGTCACCTTTGGTGGTGGTGGTCATTCTCGTGAGATTTTGAGTAGGCTAGGTCCTGAGGGAAAACTTTATGGTTTTGATCAAGATATAGATGCTCAGGAGAATATAATCGAGGATGAGCGATTCACGCTTATTCCAGAAAACTTTAGATACATCAAGCGATTTATGCGCTTTCATGGTGTGAAAAAAGTAGATGGAATTCTTGGTGATTTTGGGGTGAGTTCACATCAATTTGATGTTGCAGAACGTGGTTTTTCTACTCGTTTTGAGAGTGATCTCGATATGAGGATGAATCAAAAGGATGCTTTATCTGCTTATAATGTGATCAATGAATATGAGGAAGAAGATTTAAGACAAGTGTTCTGGCAGTACGGAGAACTTCGTAATGCGCCTAAACTTGCTAGCACTATTGTTCAAGAGCGCAATAGTCAGTTTATAAAAACAAGTGAGCACCTTAAAAAAGTGTTAGCTCCATTTTTGCCTAAACATAGAGAGCATAAAATACTTGCTCAGATTTACCAGGCAATTCGCATAGAAGTAAATCAGGAGATCGAAGTGCTTAAGGAGTTTTTAATGCAAACAGAGCAACTGCTTGATGCAGGTGGGAGAATAAGCTTGATAAGCTATCACTCACTTGAAGACCGTCTAGTGAAAAGGTATATAAGGAGTGGGATGTTTGAAGGTGAGCCGGAGAAAGATATGTATGGGAATTTTGAGGTTCCTTTTAAGAAAGTAGGAAAGCTCATTATTCCAGACGGTAAAGAGATAAAATTAAACAACAGAGCGCGCAGTGCAAAGTTGAGAATCGCTGAAAAACTTTAAGGGACGCAGTGAGCAAGTTTAATAATATACTCAAGGGTAAATTTCTAGTAGATGAGGACGCCTTTAAAAACTGGAGGATGATCATTTTCATTTCAGTTCTAGCATTAATCATGATTGCTAGTTCGCACAGAGCAGATGAGAAGGTCTATGAGATTGCAAGATTAAAAGAAGAAGTAGCCGAGCTGAGAAGCGAAGCGGTAGACAGCCGAGTAAATCTCTGGAAGTTAAAAACAAATAGTAGTGTGGCAAGAGCGTTAGAGGCAAGAGGAATTAAACCTTCTAATGTGCCGCCCAAAAAGATAAAAGTAACAACGCAAGAAACAGATTAATAACGTGGCAACCACAGAGAAGCACATATTAAACCGCCTTTATTTCGTCGCTGGATGTATGTTCCTCCTAGCGATCATAATTGCATACAAGCTTATTGTGATTCAGGTGTTTCAAGGTGCTAAGTATCGTGAGCTTGCTACTACTAGCACAGAGAAGATGGTGACCATCCCAGCTACTCGTGGTAATCTTTATGCAGAAGATGGGAGTCTTCTTGCTACTTCACAAATCAAATACGATATACGATGGGACGCAGTAGCACCATCTAAGGAGAATTTCAACGAGAATATAGTTGGTCTTTCTAAGGGTCTTTCTAAAGTTTTAGGGAAGCCTCAATCTTATTATGAGAATAGACTACGTAAAGCACGTAATACCAAAAACCGTTACCTGTTTATTGCTAGAAAACTAGGCTACGCAGAGTATGTGAAGATTAAGTCTCTACCATTATTTAATAAAGGTCAATTTAGAGGCGGGATTATTATCGAGGAGCATACAGAGCGTGAGCATCCACTTGAGAAAATGGCAGAGCGTACCGTAGGGTATGAGCGTCAAGATGATAGTGGTTACTACACACGCGTGGGTCTTGAGGGAGCATATGGGTATTACTTGCGTGGGAAAGAAGGTCGTCGTCTTAAGCAGAAGATTGCAAAAGGAGAATGGAAGCCTCTTGGTGTAGGTAATGTGATCGAGCCACGAGATGGTTATGATGTAATCTCAACCATAGATGTAAATATTCAAGATGTAGCACACAATGCATTATTAGCAAGTCTACAAAAATATCAAGCAGACCATGGATGTGTGGTCGTTATGGAGACAAAAACTGGAGAGATTAAAGCAATCTCAAATCTAGGTAGAACTCCTGAAGGTAAATACTATGAGCGTCTTAACTATGCGGTAGGCGAGGCGCACGAGCCAGGTTCTACATTTAAGTTGATGACTATGGTAGCCGCACTTGAGGATAAAGTAATAGACTCAAGTACAGTTTTTGACACAGAAAATGGACGTGTAAAATTTTATGATCGCACCGCGATAGATTCTAAGCGTGGAGGTTATGGTAAGATAACAGCGGCAAAGGCTTTTGAGCTGAGTAGTAATACGGCTTTCGCCAAAATGATAAACGATAACTACGCGTCAGAGCCAGAAAAGTTTGTAAAACGACTTTTTAATATGGGGCTTAATGATCAGCTAGGACTTGAAATTAAAGGAGAAGGAAAACCAAATTTTCCTTACCCAGGAGATAAAAACTGGTATGGGACAACGCTTCCATGGATGGCTTTTGGTTACGGGATAGAGTTAACGCCTTTACAAACACTCACATTTTACAATGCGATTGCAAATGATGGAGAGATGGTAAAGCCTCGCTTTATTAAAGAGGTGAAAGAATGGGATCAAACCATTGAGACTTTTGATAAAGAGGTGATCAATTCTCGTATCGCATCTCAGGCTACTATTAATGTAGTAAAGGAGATGATGAAAAAAACTGTTGAGCGTGGAACGGCTAGAAATATTTACAGCGAAGAGTTTTCAATGGCTGGAAAGACGGGTACTTGCCAGACGGAGTATTGGATAGAAGCAGGGAGGTATATTTCATCATTTGCAGGCTATTTTCCAGCAGATGAGCCTAAGTATTCTTGTATTGTGGTAGTAAATAAACCTAAAAAGTCTCTCGGATTTTACGGAAATATTGTTGCTGCACCGGTATTTAAGGAGATTGCTCAAAAGATTTATACAGATACTCCAGTAATTGATGAGGTGAAGTTGCCTACAGGTAATTCAAAGGTTATTGAGGGAGATTATCAGAAGTATTATGCAAATGTGAATAAAGCACATAGCAAGATGCCTAATGTAAAAGGAATGCCTGGGATGGATGCAATTGCATTACTAGAAAATCTAGGTTTAAAAGTAAATTTTCGCGGAAGCGGGAAAGTAAAAAGTCAGTCTATAAAAGCTGGCGATAAAATAGAGAAGAATAAAATAATCACGCTACAATTATCTTGATACTACTTAAAGACATATTATATAAAGTAACGCTAGAAACTGTGGTGGGTAATACTGCTGTGGCAATAACTAATGTTCATTTTGACTCACGTAAAGTGTCTCTTAATGATGTATTTGTTGCCGTACGTGGAACGCAAAGTGATGGTCATGATTATATAACTAACGCTGTAAATCAAGGTGCAATAGCGATTATATGTGAGGAACTTCCAGAGCAAATTGTAAACGGGATAACATACGTTAAGGTAGCAGATACTTCTAGCGCACTCGCTACAATAGCTTCTAATTTTTATGGAAACCCATCGGCTAATTTAAAGCTTATCGGGATTACGGGAACTAATGGTAAGACCACTATCGCTAGTTTGCTATACCAACTGTTTCAAAAGGCAGGTTATAAAACAGGATTGCTTTCTACGGTAAAGATTTTAGTTGATAAAACCGAGTATAAAGCAACGCATACTACTCCAGATAGTTTAACAATAAACAAATATCTGGCTGAGATGTCTGAGGCAGGTGTTGAGTATTGCTTTATGGAGGTGAGTTCACATGGGATTCATCAAAAGCGTACAGAAGGTTTGCGTTTTGAGGGAGGAATTTTTACAAACCTATCTCACGATCATCTAGATTACCACGACACCTTTGCAGAGTACAGAGATGTTAAGAAGAAATTTTTTGATGAGTTGCCTAAAACTGCTTTTGCGCTAGTAAATAACGATGATAAAAATGGACCTGTTATGGTTCAGAATACAAAAGCAAAAAAAGTAACCTACGCTTTAAAATCATATGCAGATTATAGAGCGCAAATTTTAGAAAACCAACTGTCTGGATTATTACTTAAAATTCAAGATCAAGAAGTTTGGGTAAAGCTTATTGGGTCATTTAATGCCTATAATTTGCTAGCCATTTTTGCAACGGCAGAGCTTTTGGAACTAGATCAAATGGAAGCATTAAAGCTTTTAAGTGAGTTAGAAAGTGTGTCTGGGCGTTTCCAATACTTTATTTCAGAAGGTAATGTGACAGCAATAGTAGATTATGCACACACGCCAGATGCTCTTAAAAATGTACTAGAGACCATAAATGACATCCGCACTAAAAATGAGGAGCTTATTACGGTTGTAGGAGCTGGTGGAGATAGAGATACTACAAAGCGTCCTAAGATGGGGCACATTGCAAGTGCGCTGAGTACGAAAGCTATTATCACAAGTGATAATCCGCGCTCAGAAAAGCCAGAAGCAATTATCGAGCAAGTAGAAGCAGGTGTTGAGCCTATTAACTACAAGAAGATTTTATCTATCACAGATAGAAAGCAAGCTATAAAAACAGCTTGCCAACTTGCAAATCCAGGAGATATAATTCTTATCGCAGGTAAAGGTCATGAGACTTACCAAGAGATTATGGGAGAGCGATTTGATTTTGACGATTATAAAATAGTACAAGAAACCCTTAAACAACTTAATAAGTAATGCTGTATCATCTTTTTCAATGGTTAGACGAAGCTTATAACTTGCCTGGTGCAGGGTTGTTTCAGTTCAGTACGTTTCGTGCTGCACTTGCGGTATTAATATCGTTAGGACTTTCTACTATTTATGGAGAGCGTATTATTAAGCTCTTGCAGCGCAAGCAAATGGGAGAGCAAATACGCGATTTAGGGCTAGAAGGTCAGGCAGAAAAAGCAGGAACTCCTACTATGGGAGGCCTTATTATCATAGGTGCTACGCTTATTCCTGTATTACTGTTAGGTGACTTACAAAATATATATATCCTCCTTCTTATCGTTACAACGGTATGGATGGGAATCATAGGCTTCTTAGATGATTATAAGAAGAAAATGCAAAAAAATAAAGACGGACTTGCTGGTAAGTATAAGGTAATAGGTCAAGTAGGTTTAGGAATTATAGTAGGTGCAACGATGTTTTTTCATAGTGATATCACTATCCGTGGAGAGATCAAACAAACTGCTGGTACAGAAAAAGTAGAAATTACTACTGTAAGAGGAGATGCAAAATTTGATGAAGCGCATAAGAGTTTAAAAACTACCATACCATTTGTCAAGGATAACGAACTCAATTATGAAACAATCCTTACAAGCATTAACGAAGATTGGAAAGGGTATGCGTGGATCATATTTATACCTATTGTAATATTTATAATCACAGCGGTTTCTAATGGTGCAAACCTCACTGATGGTATTGACGGCCTGGCAGCAGGAACAAGTGCGATTATTGTGCTTACACTTGGGATTTTTGCATTTATATCTGGTAACATAATTTTTAGTGATTACCTCAATGTGATGTACATACCAGGTACTGGGGAGATGCTCATATTTATTGCTGCATTTGTAGGAGCGCTTATAGGATTCTTATGGTACAATGCCTATCCAGCGCAAGTTTTTATGGGAGACACAGGTAGTCTTACCATAGGAGGAATTATAGCGGTACTTGCCATTGCAACTAGAAAAGAATGGCTCATCCCAATACTATGCGGAATTTTCTTAATGGAGAATCTTTCGGTGGTGTTGCAGGTGGGATATTTTAAATACACAAAAAAGAAATTTGGTGAAGGTAGACGCATCTTTTTGATGTCACCACTACACCACCATTATCAAAAGAAAGGTATCCACGAGAGTAAAATTGTATCCAGATTTTGGATTGTAGGGATTTTACTGGCTGTACTTTCTATTATAACATTGAAAATTAGATAATCACGCTTTCGCGAAAGCGAAGTTAACACTGAACCTGCTAAAGTTAGAAGGTATAAAAATGAAGAAACGCTTAGTCATATTAGGAGCCGGAGAATCTGGCGTAGGAACTGCCATTTTAGGTAAGGCCAAAGGGTATGATGTATTCTTATCTGATTTTGGAAAAATTAAGGATAATTATAAAAAGATACTAGTTGCCGAGGGATTTGCTTGGGAAGAAGAAGGTCATACAGAGGCATTGATTCTTAATGCAGATGTCGTGATGAAGAGCCCTGGAATACCAGACAAAGCGCCTATTGTGCAGAGGTTACTCGAAAAGGGAGTGGCTGTAATCTCTGAGATAGAATTTGCTTCTCAATATACTGACGCCACTATTGTGGGTATTACTGGAAGTAACGGAAAAACCACTACGACGATGCTTACTGGATTTATTCTAGAGCAAGCGGGAATCAATCTAGGTGTTGCTGGTAACATAGGTGACAGCTATGCAAAGATGGTGGCACAGAAAGAGATTGATACGTATGTGCTAGAAATAAGCAGTTTTCAGTTAGATGGAATCGCAGATTTTGCACCACATATCGCGGTGGTATTAAATGTGACGCCAGATCATCTAGATCGATACGATTATAAGTTTGAAAATTACATTGCTTCAAAATTTAGAATAGCAATGAACCAAAAAGAAACAGATTATCTCATCTACGATGCAGATGACCCTGTGAGTGTAGACTGGCTCAAAAAACATCCAGTTAAATCAAAATTATTGCCTTTTTCACTTGATAAAGAATTTGAAAATGGCGCATTTATAAAAGACAATAACCTAACAGTACAACTCGATAATAACACCTTTACCATGGCTACAAATAACCTCGCTTTAAAAGGGCAACACAATAAGAAAAATGCAATGGCTGCCTCTACTGTAGCAAATCTATTAAATATCCGTAAGGCTACTATTCGTGAGAGTTTAGAAGGTTTTCAGGGTGTTGAGCATAGATTAGAGCAAGTGCTTAAAATCAATAATGTACAATACATTAATGACAGTAAAGCGACTAATGTAAACGCAACTTTTTATGCTTTAGATAGTATGAGTGAGCCTACAGTGTGGATTGTAGGTGGTGTAGATAAAGGTAATGATTACCGTGATTTATATCCACTTGTTAACGAGAAGGTAAAAGCTATTATCTGTTTAGGTGTTGATAATGCAAAATTGATGAGTCATTTTGGAAACATGGTTGATATTATTGTAGAAACACCTTCTATGTCTGAGGCTGTAAAAATAGCTTATAAAGTATCTGAGCGCGGAGATAACGTATTACTTTCTCCTGCTTGTGCAAGTTTTGACTTGTTTGAAAATTATGAAGATCGCGGCCGCCAGTTTAAGGAGGCTGTACGTAACCTTTAATTCTGATTTGAAAGCTGATTGTACTTCATTCCCCCGTGTAAGGCAATCAGCTTGTCAGAATTTATTAGTTAAAGAAACCGAATAACAAATAATTACTAAGCGTTGAGTACCACATTTAAAAACATATTTGCAGGATTACAAGGTGACAAGACTATATGGGCTATTGTTGCCCTTCTTGCATTGTTTTCCTTTTTACCTGTGTATAGCGCGGCAAGTAACCTCGCATATATTAAAGGTGATGGGAATACGGTGAGGTTTCTTATTAAACATGGTATGCATTTAGTGTTAGGGTTTGCAATGTTGTATGGGGTTCATAAAATACCACATCATTACTTTAAAGGGCTTTCCTTTATTGCGCTTCCAGTTGTGATTATACTGCTCATAGTGACACTCGCTCAGGGAACTACCATGGGTGGAGCAAATGCAAGTAGATGGATTAAAATCCCGATTCTGGGAGTTGGTTTTCAGACTTCCACATTTGCAGGTGTTGTGTTGATGGTATACGTGGCTAGGTATCTTGCAAAAATTAAGGATACCGCAGTAACATTTAAAGAAACTATTGTGCCTCTATGGTTGCCAGTGGCTGCTGTTCTTGCATTGATACTTCCGGCTAACTTTTCTACTACTGCGATTATCGCAGCAATGGTAGTAGCTTTAGTATTCCTGGGAGGTTATCCATTAAAATATTTAGGTATTGTTATTGCCACTGGTGTTGTTGCACTTCTGTTCTTCGTGTTGTTAGCAAAAGCTTTTCCAGGCGTATTTCCTAACCGTGTTGATACTTGGATAAGTCGTGTAGAAAATTTTGCAAATAACGAAGTAGACGCAGATGCAGATTACCAAATAGAAAAAGCGAAAATTGCCATAGCCTCAGGCGGAGTCATTGGTCTAGGTCCAGGTAAAAGTGTTCAGAAAAACTTTTTGCCACAATCATCCTCAGATTTTATATATGCAATAATTGTAGAGGAGTTTGGTCTTGCGGGAGCAGGATTTTTACTGTTTTTGTATATGTTGCTATTGTTTAGAATTACCGTAGTTGCTCATAAGGCAGATACAGTCTTTGCAAAGCTAGTTGTGGTAGGTGTAGGATTGCCTATTGTTTTTCAGGCTTTAATTAATATGGCAGTTGCCGTGGAGTTATTTCCTGTTACGGGGCAAACATTACCACTAGTGAGTAGTGGAGGTACTTCTATATGGATGACCTGTCTTGCCGTAGGGATTGTACTTAGTGTAAGTGCAAAACGAGCACCAGTTGTGCCAAAAGATGAGAGTGAGTTAAACCCTTTAGACATACTTAGTGAAGCCATATAGAGTCATATTATCTGGAGGAGGAACAGGAGGTCATATCTATCCTGCTATTGCTATTGCAAATGAAATCCAGCGCCGTCATCCTGATGCACAATTTCTATTTGTAGGAGCTAGTGATCGCATGGAAATGGAAAAAGTACCGCAAGCAGGCTTTGAGATAGAAGGGTTGTGGATTGCTGGAATACAGCGCAAGCTCACGGTAGATAATCTTATGTTTCCATTTAAGCTCATTAGTAGCTTGATGAAATCTCGTAAGATTATTAAGAAATTTAAGCCAGATGTTGTGATAGGTACTGGCGGATTTGCAAGTGGGCCACTGCTTAAGATGGCTACAATTGTAGGTATACCTGCACTGATTCAAGAGCAAAATAGCTATGCAGGTATTACAAATAAACTGTTGGGTAAGTCGGTTGAGAAAGTATGCGTGGCTTATGATGATATGCATCGCTTTTTTCCAGCAGAAAATATTGTAAAAACCGGTAACCCAGTACGTGCAGATCTATTGGATATAGAAAGTAAACGTAGTACTGCTTTGGCGAAATATGACTTGTCTCATAGTTCAAAAGTAGTGTTAGTTATAGGGGGAAGTCTAGGTGCAAGAGCTATAAACGATTTAATAGAGAAGCAACTCCCAATATTTAAACGAAAAGGAGTGCAGGTTTTATGGCAAACAGGTAAGCTATATTACGATAAATACAAGCATCATCAGGCAGATGGTGTTCAGGTGATGGCATATATCGATCAGATGGATATGGCTTATGCAGCTGCAGATATTATTATATCTAGAGCTGGAGCAGGGTCTGTATCTGAGTTATGCATTGTAGGAAAGGCGACCATTTTTATTCCCTCTCCAAACGTTGCCGAAGATCACCAAACTAAAAATGCACAAGCTATCGAGAAAATGGGTGCTGCAATTTTAATTGCAGAAAAGGATCTCGATAAAAAGTTTGAGCTCGTATTTAAAGCGCTTTTCAATGATGAGAAAGTTCGCTTTGAGCTAGGAAGAAAAATAAAAACACTTGCATTACCAAATGCCACAGCAGACATTGTGGATGAGGTAGAGCAATTATTTAAATAATAATTTGAAAACATAACAACCGTAGTTTATAAACTGTGGTTTGTAGCATAGATAAATGAAACCTTTAAAAGACATACAGAACATTTACTTCATCGGTATCGGTGGGATAGGTATGAGTGCGCTAGCGTTGTACTTCCATAAGGAGGGCAAGAATGTAGCGGGTTATGATAAAACGCCTTCAGATGTAACGGCAGCTTTGCAAGCATCTGGGATTAAGGTTCATTTTGAAGATAAAAAAGAGGCAATTGATAGTTCGTTTACGAGTAAGGAGGATACCCTAGTGGTGTTTACTCCTGCTGTTCCTAAAATGATGGGAGAGCTAGTATATTTTCGCGAAAGCGGATTTACCCTTAAAAAAAGAGCAGAAGTATTGGGCATGATTGCAAATCAAAGCTTCTCACTTGCTGTTGCGGGAACGCATGGTAAAACGACTACTTCTAGTATTTTGGGTCATCTACTGGCGGCAACCGGAGCCCCGGTAACTGCATTTATAGGCGGTATCACAAATAATTATAATGGTAATTTAATCCAAAAAGGAAGTGACGTTGTGGTTGTGGAGGCAGATGAGTTTGATCGCTCATTCCTACAGCTTAGGCCAGATATTCTCTGTGTGACTTCTATGGATGCAGATCATCTTGATATTTATGAAGATGAGGCAGACCTTATCGCTACGTTCCAAGAATTTGGGGCACTAGCTCCAAAAGATAAGCGTTTTGTAAAAAGCGGACTTCCACTAGCTGGAAATACGGTTGGTATTGAGGAGGATGCAGATTATACTGCGCAGCGAGTGCGTATAGAGAATGGTGCTTATGTCTTTGACTTGCACTACCCAGGTGGTGTTTTGGAGAATTTACGATTTAGCCTGCCAGGAAGACACAATCTTTTTAATGCTGTAGCTGCATTAGGGATGGCATTATCGTATGGTAGTCCTAAAGAACAGTTGATTGAAGCACTAGCGAGCTATTCAGGCGTTAATCGCCGATTTACATACCGTATCCAGAAAGAAGATATGGTGTTAATAGATGATTATGCGCATCACCCTACAGAAATTGCTGCGGTGCATCAAAGTGTAAGAGAGATGTATCCAGAGCAGAGTGTGCTAGCTATTTTTCAGCCACACTTATTTAGTAGAACAAAAGATTTTATGAGTGATTTTGCAGTAGCGCTTTCTCGTTTTGATGAAGTAGCACTGCTTGATATTTACCCAGCAAGAGAAGAGCCTATTGATGGTATAACTAGCGAAGTATTGCTTAGTGAAATGACGCTTTCGCGAAAGCAAATTATACAGAAAAATGAGCTTATTGCTTTAGTAAAAGGTACGAAGCATAAAATTGTTGTGATGATGGGTGCTGGAGATATAGGTGTAGAGATTTTAAAAGTAACAAAAGAACTGCGGGGTGAAGGTTAACTGGTTTTACATAAAGATGTCGGTTTTACTGCTGTGGACGGTGTTTTTGTTTGCGTTTGCAATTCAAAGAAATGAGGCGCGCACAGTGGCTGAAGTTAGTGTTTCATTTAAGGATGAAAGTGCTCCTTTTGTGACGCGTGAGACCGTTAATAAATTGTTGATAGTAAGTAACGAAAAGCTTGCAGGAAAGGTAAAAGAAAATATAGCTTTGAGTGAGATGGAAAAGCGCGTGAAGGCGCATCCAATTATCAAGAATGCAGATGTTTACGTAACGATGGGTGGTGATATAGGTGTTGCAATAGAGCAACGTAAGCCTATAGCACGACTTAGCGGTGCTATTTCTTTTTATATAGATGAGAGTGGTGAGGTGATGCCATTATCACAAAATCACTCCGCGCACGTTCCCCTTGTAACCGGAGCAACCGAGAAAGAAATAAGCGAAGTTTATAAGCTTGTAAATTTTATAAGGAAGGATGAGTTTCTTGCAAAGCACATTATAGGTATATCTCGAAGTAAGAACGCAGAGTATATGTTAAAGGTTAGAAAACTAGGGTATACTGTATCACTAGGTAAGGTAGAAGCGTTAGAAAAGAGATTTAGTAATTATAAGGCTTTTTATCAAAAAGCACTTAGAGATAAAAGTTTAGATAAGTATAAAACTATAGAGCTCAAGTATGACGGGCAAGTAGTTTGTGAGAAAAAATAAAACGGGGATTGAGTAAACTTTCGCTTATTCCGATAGCTATCGGGAGGGAGTAAACTCTCAAAATTAAAGGTATGGAAAATCAAAATATCGCAGTAGGGCTGGACATAGGGACCACGAAGATCGTGGCAATGATAGGGCGGTACAATGAGTATAACAAGGTGGAGATTCTCGGTATAGGGAAGTCCAAAAGTCTTGGTGTACACCGTGGTGTGGTAAATAATATCACCCAGACCATACAGTCTGTGCAGCAAGCTGTACAGGAAGCAGAAGATGTATCAGGAATCAAAATTCAAGATGTAGTCGTAGGTATTGCTGGGCAACACATACGTTCATTACAACATAGTGATTATATAACCCGTAACAACTCTGAAGAGGTAATTGATGCAGCAGATATTGATGCATTATGTAACCAAGTACATAAACTGGTAATGCTTCCAGGTGAGGAAATTATTCATGTATTACCACAAGAGTATAAAGTAGACGGGCAAAGCGAGATTAAAGAGCCTATTGGGATGTATGGTGGTCGCGTAGAAGCAAATTTTCACGTGGTCGTAGGGCAAGTAGCATCCATAAGAAATATAGGTCGTTGTGTGAAAAGCGCAGGGTTAAACCTTGATCGCATCACACTAGAGCCACTGGCATCTGCAAATGCAGTGTTGAGCCAAGAGGAAAAGGAAGCTGGAGTAGCACTTATCGATATAGGTGGTGGTACAACAGACCTTGCTATTTTTAAAGATGGTATTATTAGACATACAGCTGTAATACCTTTTGGAGGTAATATTATTACAGAAGATATAAAAGAAGGATGTTCAATTATTGAGAAGCAGGCAGAGCTTCTTAAAATTAAATTTGGTTCTGCGTGGCCAGGAGAAAATAAAGACAACGAGATTGTTTCTATTCCTGGGTTACGAGGCCGTGAACCTAAAGAGATAACACTAAAGAATTTATCAAAAATCATTCACGCGAGAGTAGTGGAGATTGTTGAGCAAGTGTATTTAGAAATTAAAAATTACGGACACGAGGAGCAAAAGAAAAAGCTCATTGCAGGTATTGTACTTACTGGTGGAGGTAGCCAACTCAAGCACTTAAAACAGCTAGTAGAATATATTACAGGTATGGATACTCGTATAGGATATCCTAATGAGCATCTTGCTGGAGATAGTGATGCAGAGACTACGAGTCCGCTGTATGCTACTGCTGTGGGATTAGTAATGAATAGCCTTGAGCACGGTTTATATAACAGTCAGTTAGAGCCAGAAGAGGAAATTATTGCAAAAGAAGAAGAGGTCTTTACAGACACCATTAATGAAATGCCAGAAACAGATATCGAGGCAAGGCCTAAAAAACCACAGGCGCCTAAGAGAAGCATATTTGATAGATGGGCAGATAAGTTTAAAGATTTTCTAGACAACGCAGAGTAGTCTATAAGATCAGTAAAGAGTAAATAGAGAATAATAAGACGGCTACGCAAGTAGTAATTGATTGTATAAGAATAAGGGGCAAAAACAAATCATATGAGTACGACACAATTTGATAACATCACATTTGATCTACCTAAAAACCAAAGTCACGTAATTAAAGTGATAGGTGTAGGTGGTGGAGGTAGTAACGCTATTAACCATATGTTCCAGCAGGGAATAAATGGGGTAGATTTTGTAATCTGTAACACAGATGCACAAGCACTGGAAAATAGTACAGTACCTAATAAGATACAACTGGGAGTAGGTCTTACAGAAGGTCTTGGTGCTGGAGCAAATCCAGATGTTGGAGAACAAGCGGCTATAGAGAGTGAGATGGATATCAAGCAAATGCTTGGTACTAACACAAAGATGATATTTATTACTGCCGGAATGGGTGGTGGTACAGGAACGGGTGCTGCGCCAGTTATTGCCAAAATGGCTCGTGAGCTTGATATCCTAGTCGTAGGGATTGTCACGATACCATTCCAGTTTGAAGGTAAAATGCGTAATGAGCAAGCTCAAAAAGGAGTAGATAGACTTCGTGCCCAGGTAGATTCACTTATTGTTATTAATAATAACAAGCTCCGTGAGGTTTACGGTAATCTTGGTTTTAAAGCAGGTTTTAGTAAAGCAGATGAAGTTCTTGCAACCGCTTCACGTGGTATTGCAGAGGTAATTACACATCACTATACACAAAACATCGATTTACGTGATGCAAAAACAGTTTTAAGTAAATCAGGGACAGCTATCATGGGTAGCGCCACTGCTAGTGGTACAAGTCGTGCAAATGAGGCGATATCAAAAGCGCTTGACTCTCCATTGCTTAACGATAATAAAATTACTGGAGCTAAGAATGTATTATTACTCATAGTTTCTGGTGGTGATGAGATTACTATAGACGAGATAGGAGAAATTAACGATCACATTCAAGCAGAGGCAGGTCACAGCGCAAACATCATCATGGGTGTAGGTGAAGATGACTCTCTAGGCGATGCAATTTCTGTAACGATTATCGCTACAGGATTTAATGCAGAGCAGCAGAATGAGATTGTAAACGTAGAGACTAAGAAAATCATTCATACACTAGAAGAGGAGCAAAGAGCACAGCAAGATTTAATGCCAGATGCTACTGTAGAGATTCCACCTTCGGCACCAGTAGCTCCACAAGCACCGGTTGCTCCTAAGAAAATAGTGCATACACTTGATCTTGATGAAATAGAGGAAAAGAGGCCTACCGCTTTCGCGAAAGCGCCAGTAAAAGAAATTACAAGGCAACAAGCTGTGCCAGAGCAGGCTCCTAAAGCTGAGCCAGTACAGCCTCCTGCGCAGCAATATAGTATGGATATAGTTCCTACTACAGATGTAATTAAGAATATTACAGTTGTGTATGATGAGATACTTCTAGAGAATGAAGCAGATTTTGAAATCATAGATACTACAGTGCGTCATGAAGCGACTAGAGTAGAGCATAAAGAGCCAGAAAATAATGGAATGTTATTTTTTGATATGCCACTAACGACAGAAGCGCCTGTAGAGGAAGATGAGAAGCCTATCATGTTTGATCTTGATGACACTACAGCATCTATTGAAGTTAAGGAGCCTATAGAAATTGTACCAGTAACTGAGCATTCTAATACTGGAGAAACTCGATATAGTCTTGAAGATTACATGGAGCTTGAGGAAACACTTTCTAACGCATCTAGTGATGAAGATGAAAGCGATATTGAAGAAGAAACTATTGTTTTTGAAACAAAAACTGTTGCTCCTCAACAAAAGAGTGAAGATGAAAATGCAGAGATAGACCCAATGAATAGTCCTATCTCACAGATTCTTATAGATAGAGCTTCTGAGCGTAAGCGCAAGATGAAAGAATTCAATTATAAATTTCGCACAAATCAGTCTCGTATAGAGGAGATAGAAAAGCAACCTGCGTATAAGCGTATGGGGATTGATCTAGAAGAAACACCAGCAAAAGATGGAAGTTTGTCTAGAACATCACTTTCTACAGACGATAATGATGAAATTCAATTGAGAAGTAATAACTCATTTTTACATGATAATGTAGATTAGGCAGCTACTGCTTAGAGTTTTTAGCGACCCGGCTATCTTCCCCAAGATAGTCGGGTTTCTTTTTTATAAGCTACTTGGGTGTGTATTTAATTTCACCATTTCTCGTATCTTCGTGACTTTAATAAGATATTTATAATCAATAAAATTATCTCTTAAACTCCATAACTTAATTAGGAGTGTTGAGTAAAAAAATATATACTACTATGAGCCTATCTACACAAGTGATGACTGCAATGAAAGAAGCTATGAAAGCTAAAGATCAAAATGCATTAACATCGCTACGTGCCATAAAATCTGCAATCTTACTTGCGCAGACAGAGACAGGAGCAAAAGAAGAGATCACCGAAGAGCAAGAGCTTAAGTTATTACAGAAACTTGTAAAGCAGCGTAAGGATAGTGCAGCTATCTTTGCAGAGCAAGGACGTAATGATCTTGCAGATCCAGAAATAGCACAGGCAGAAGTAATCTCTCAATTCTTACCAGAACAAATGAGTGAGGCAGATGTAACTAAAGTAGTAGATGAGATAATTGCCGCAACTGGTGCCCAAGGAATGAAAGATATGGGTAAAGTGATGGGACAAGTTAATGCTAGACTTACTGGAAAAGCAGATGGTAAAACCATTAGTACAATTGTGAAGGCTCGTCTTTCATAATAGTCTTGTAGTCAGTTGATTTACTTTAAAATTCTTATATAATAGCCTTTTATACGTGAAAGCAGTCTTTTTATCGAATTGACAACATAGTTGTGTCATTTGAAAAAAAGGTTTACTAATATTGTGTTCCCCAGCGAGACTCAAGCAGTCTTTAAATAAACCCCCTAAATAGTTTTTAACGTTTAACTTTTATACCAAGAGGTTATGAAGGGATTTATGAGGTGCGCCTTTATTTTAGTGATTATTTTTAGTACAATTACTAGTGCTAATGCACAGCAAGGAAAGCTTGCTAGAGCAAATAAAAAGTTTAATCAGTTAGCTTATATAGATGCGATTGAAATCTATAAAGACCTCGTAGCAGAAGGTTTTAAATCTTATCAAGTTTTTAATAAAATAGCAGAAGCCTACTATTACAATGGTAAGTACTCCCAAGCTCAAGAATGGTATGGGAAACTTACAGAAAGCTATGCAGACTCTGTAAGTGATGAGCACTATTTTAGATATGCGCAAACACTACGTGCTATCAAAGAATATGATAAGTCTGATGAGATGATGCAAATCTTTGCAGATCGAAGCGGAAATGACTTCAGAGCAAAATTATTCAAAGAAAATCCAGATTATACAAAGGTAGAAGGCTACCGAGAAAGCTATTATACGGTTAATATGATACGAGAGATGAACTCTCGATACTCAGATTTTGGTCCGTCATATTATAAGAATCAAGTGATTTTTGCTTCGGCAAGAGATACGGGTTCTATTACAAGACGTATACATAAGTGGAACAATCAGCCATTTTTGGATTTATATAAGTCCACTATGAAGGAAGATGGAAGCATGTCTCCGCCTTCACGTTTTCACCGCAAGGTAAATACCATCTTCCATGAGAGTACTCCTACGTTTACTAAGGATGGAAAGACAATGTATTTTACAAGAAATAATTTTACAGATGGAGATTTTGCAAAATCGTCAGATGGGATTAATAAATTGAAAATCTATAAATCTAGGTTATTAGATAAGGAAAAAGGAAGTTGGTCAGAAGCGGTTGAAGTTTCATTTAATGAAGAAGAATATGCTACTGCCCACCCAGCGTTAAGCCCAGATGGAAAAACACTTTATTTCTCATCAGATAGGCCAGGGAGTGTAGGGCTGTCAGATATTTGGAAAGTGGCTATTAATGGTGATGGAAGCTTTGGTGAGCCTGTAAATCTTGGGAAACCTATAAATACAGAAGGAAGAGATGCCTTTCCATTTATGAGTAGTACAGGGAATCTTTACTACGCCTCAGATGGATATCCAGGGCTGGGAGGACTTGATATTTTTGTGACTAACCCATCATCAGAAGAGATTACGGTTGCAAGCTTGGGTGAACCTATTAATAGCTCTGCAGATGATTTTGCCTACATAGTGAATGACACTTTAAAAACTGGTTTCTTTTCTTCAAGTCGTAATCAGGGAATGGGTAGTGATGATATTTATAGATTCAAGCAAAAGGAAAAGCCAGAGCCACGATGTGATGTAGATGTCTTAGGTTTTATTACAGATGCGGTGACAAAGCAACCTATAACGGATGCAAAAGTACAGCTCATGAATGCTGATAATGAAGTGGTAAAAGAAGTTGATGTAAATGCACGTGGCTTATATAGATTTAGTCTCGTATGCTCAGAAAATTATGTAATACGTGCGACCTCAAAATTATATTATGCAAAAGAGGTTATTGTGATCACACCGGCAGAGCCAGAAACATTACAAAAGGATATAGAGCTCGAGTTGAGACTTACAGAAGTAGGAGTAGGTGACGATCTTGCAAAACTTCTTAATCTTAATCCTATTTACTTTGATTATAATAAATCTGACATAAGACCAGATGCTGCGTTAGAGCTTACAAAAGTGATCTCTGCAATGAAGCAAGTGCCAGATATGGTGATAAGCGTAAGGTCACATACAGATAGTCGAGGTAAGGATGATTATAACCTGTCACTTTCAGATAGAAGAGCAAAATCTACAGTGGCATACATTATCTCTAGAGGTATCGATGCCAATAGGATATCTGGTCAAGGTTATGGCGAGACAGAGCTCGTAAATACCTGTGATAACAACTCAGACTGTACAGAGGAGCAACATCAATTAAATCGTCGTTCAGAATTTATTGTGATTACTCAGTAAAGATTTACATTTGCGCTTTCGCGAAAGCAAAAAAAGTAGGCTCAGTAGTTCAACTGGATAGAATATCAGATTTCGGCTCTGACGGTTGGAGGTTCGAATCCTCTCTGGGTCACGAATAAATAGAAAAGGAGAAAAATAATTTGAGCTTGCTCAGAAATTATTTTTCTCCTTTTTTATTTTCAAAGCGGAGCTTTGAGGATCACCGAAGCGTAGCGGAGGTAATCCTTTCGTGAAAGTTTTCATTATAGTTATGTCGTCCTTCAGAAAGTTTGAACTCGTGCCTTTGAGTTAACTAAGGAGAAAATAATTTGAGCTTGCTCAGAAATTATTTTTCTCCTTTTCTATTTTCAAAGCGGAGCTTTGAGGATCACCGAAGCGTAGCGGAGGTAATCCTTTCGTGAAAGTTTTCATTATAGTTATGTCGTCCTTCAGAAAGTTTGAACTCGTGCCTTTGAGTTAACTAAGGAGAAAATAATTTGAGCTTGCTCAGAAATTATTTTTCTCCTTTTTTATTTTCAAAGCGGAGCTTTGAGGATCACCGAAGCGCAGCGGAGGTAATCCTTCAGTGAAAGTTTCCATTACAGTTATGTCTTCCTTCAAAAAGTTTGAATTCTGACCCTTTCAAGTTACTAATGAGCACAAAATTCTCATAGTAAATCAAGTGTATTTGAATTTGTAATTGGGGCTCTTCTATTTTCAAAGCGGAGCTTTGTGGGATCACCGAAGTGCAGCGGAGATAATCCTTTCGTGAAAGTTTCAATTACAGATGTATATTTCATAAGCTAGTAGGAGAGTGAGATTGATTTATTAATAGCACAAGTAAATTATTACAGGCTTTAACAGCAAAATAGTTGCATATGGTAAATCATAATCCTACATTGGTAGTCTAATCTATGATGACACAACCAGACGCATTAATTAATAAGTTTCTACAGAAAGATCCTGCATCTTTTGAGAAAATTTATGAACTCTATAGCGAGAGCTTATTTGGAGTTATAAATAGTGTTGTACATAACCAAGAGGTAGCAGAAGAGTTATTGCAAGACACCTTTGTTAAAATCTGGAATAATTCAGATAAGTACAACCCTTCTAAAGGAAGATTTTTTACGTGGATGCTTAATATAGCTCGCAATGGTGCTATAGACAAAACACGTTCTAAAGATTTCAAAAATCAAAAGAAAAACCATACTGCCGAATATTTCGTAGATATTCTCGAGGCGAAAGGAAGCTTTAATACTTCGGTAGATGCCATTGGTATCAAGAAGTATGTAGACGTTCTAGAACCGCTTTGTAAAAAGATAATTCACTTCTTGTTTTTTCAAGGATATACACAAAAGGAAACAGCCGAAGAGCTAGATATTCCTTTAGGTACCGTAAAAACACGAAATAGAATTTGTATAAAAAAACTAAGAGATATTGTAGGCGTAGTATGAAAAATTCACAAACATATATAGATTCAGGGGTTCTCGAGCTCTTTGTATATGGAACACTTCCTGAGGAGGAAATGGTGGAGATTGCTCGTGAGGTATCTCAAGATACAGCATTACTACAAGAGGTAGTAGAGATCGAAAACCATTTAATGCATCTTGCTAAGGCAGCCGCTCCTGGTGAGCCTAAGGATGTTAGTGTTCTAAGAAAGTACATAAACGATAATGAAACTAAAGTAATCCCGCTTTCGCGAAAGCAAACTCCTATCATCACTTTTATGGGATGGGCTGCTGCAATATTACTGCTTGCGGGTGTAGGTTACTTATATACTGAAAATAACAAGCTTGAAGATCGTATCGTGGATACGGAGAGAGAATTGTTGCTTCAAGAAGGTAAAACACAAGTTGCAGAAACAAACCTCGATCAAACCAGAGGATTACTTAATGTAATACGTAAACAAGATTTAATAGCAGTGCCACTAGGAGCGCAAGCTATTGCACCAGAAGCTTATGCATCTGTGTATTGGGATAAGAAAAGTGGTAAAGCGTATATAGATGTAAAAGGATTACCAGAACCTCCTGAAGGGAAGGTTTACCAAGTGTGGTCACTTACCTTAGAACCTCTTACGCCTACGAGCATAGGAGTTCTTGATCAATATGATGCTAGCGGAAATCAAATCTTTGAGCTAAGTAATCCTAATGAGTCTGAAGCCTTTGGTATTACGTTAGAGCCAGAAGGAGGAAGTGCTTCTCCTACACTTGAGCAACTATATACATTAGGAGTGGTTGCATCATCTTAAGATGTACGAGAGCTTTCTAATTACATGTAACATATATAGGTATAGTATCAATCTAAAAACTCCTTGCTAGTTCTATAGCAAGGAGTTTTTTATGCGCTATCAATTCGTTTACTAATCAATAAGCTCGCTAGTCAAATAACTACTCATATAACCTGTTCATGTTATCTATAGATTATATGAATTGTCTAGTTGTTATGCTTACTCAATTGTCATCAAAAAGGCACTAAATGAGCATGATTTAAACAAGCAGGATGACGACAGCTTTTGTGTGTAGGTTATATACTATTATGTGTGACTTGCGCTTAAGAAAAGGTAATAAAGCTAACTCGAATTATAGGTCATAAAAAAGCGTCTTACTCAAAAGAGTAAGACGCTCATACAAACAAAATCAAAAACTATCCAACCATTAATAGTTTTCTAATAACCTTACTATATCTACGTAAAACATTGTGAAGCGGTTTCATAGATTAGGAAAATTATAAGTTTTGTATTTCTTTATAGGTAACAGGGCCTAGTTCAAAGCTTGTTTCCAGTAACTCTTCTTTGATAGGAGCTAGTTCATTTTTCATATCAAGAGCTTTATAAATTTGTGCTGTGTGAAACTGCGCCATAGGCTCATGAGTTTTACCAATTACATGTTCTTGAGTTATGCTTAAGGCTTTTTTATAATCTCCATTTCCATAGTAAGCATGTGCTAGTAGATCGTAAGACATCGGAGTAGGTCTATTGTTTACTTCCTTCTGAGCTATCGTAATGGCCTGCTGTGATGTCTCAGGGTTGCCTGCATATATTTCGACAAGATATGCTCCATACATATCTCCATAATTTGGATTTGAAACTCGGGATAAAAAATTGTTTAACGCTTCTTTTGCTTTATCTTCATCGCCAGTACTTTCGTAAATCTCTGACTTGAGAAGTTCGTAATCTGGGCTTTTACTATCTCTTTCTATAGCTTCAATTATGCGTAAAGCTTCAGTAGGATTGTTTTCATAAGAATATGCAATCCAGGCAATTCCTTTTTTTGCGTAAGTATTGCTAGGATCGATTGCTAGTGCCTTGAGATAGTGGTTGTAAGCATCATTAATTCTTCCAGCATGTCCATAATAGTCTGCGAGATTTGTGTAGACCCACACTTGTAATCCCTTTTGCTTACTACTTTCTGCAATAGCTTTTGCAGCTTCCATGTGCTGGATTGTTTTGTCAAGATTACCTTTGTAATCTTCCAGTTTTCCAAGTCTAATCAAGTAGTTGTAGTCTGAGAAGTCTGTTTCTTTTGTTAAGATCTTTTCTGCATTTTCATAATCACCTAGTTCCATTGCTACATCAAATGCAACTAGATTAATTGCTTTAATTTCTCCTCCAGCTACTATGCGAGCACTATCAACGAGAGTCTTTGCTTCTTTAAAGCGATGCTGAGTGATGTAGTTTTGTGCTAATGCCAGTAGTTTTCCGTCTTTGCCTATGTTTGTTACTAGCGCAGATCTTGTAAGATTTTTTTCTGCATTTTTGAGTTGCTCTATAGATGCATTAAGTTGAAAAATCTTTGTCTGCATTCCTGCACTTTTTGATAATTCAATAAGTTGGATACTATCTTTTTTTATACGTTCATTCCAGAAGCTTAATTCTTTTTCTGCTTTTGCAATCTCTTGAGAATTTTCAGTCTTTAGGTAGTTCTCATAATCGGCTTTATTGAGAATTTTTTCATCTTCATTAGAACAAGAGATTATTAAGGCGGTTGTGAGTAATAATAAGGTTATATATTTCATAAGATCAATTGGTTTTATGTAAAAAGGGCCTGAAAAATTCAGACCCTTTTTTAAGCTAATTAAAAATAATTAAATTTTTATTGTGGTCCTACTAGGTAAGGGAATGTTGTAGTCCCCATAGCACCTGTACCAGCACTTACGTTATCTGTAACTAAGATTGGTAAATCTGGAGTTCCATCATCATCAAGATCTTGTCCATTGTATTTGTCTCCATTATTTCCTCCGAAAAGTAAAATTAAAGATACATCTACAACATCATCACTAAGAGTACGACCAGTAAGAACATTAGTTCCATCAAAATAAGTAGTAGGTGCGTCTGGTGCAACCTGTAATACGTCTTGAGCTAATAATGTTGTTAGTGTTTGAGCATCTAAAGCTAATATGTTTTCTTCATATTCTACGCCAAATGCACCGTGTAATGCTACAGCTTTGTCAAGAAAGGCTTGTTGAAATCCTGCAACCATTTCAGAAGGGATTGTCGTGTTGAAGCTATTTTTAGCTGCGCTGTCTCCTCCTAATACAGTGTTAATTGCTGCACGTCCCATTTGATCTTGTTGAGCAAACGTTCCAGAAAAGTCAACTTCTGTAGGCGTTGGTACTGGATCAATTGTGATAGGTGTGTTATCGTCGTCGTCGCTACATGATACAACTCCTGCTAGAAGAACTGCTGCAAATAGATATTTTATATTTTGTAATTTCATGATATTTGTCTTTTAACTATTATTGTTTTGTTTTTGCTTCAACCCAAGTATTCCAAACTTGAACACCTGTTCCAGCTGGATGTGCAGAAGTACCACCTAATAACGTGTTTGGAACTTCAACCACTACAGAAAGTACATTTGTTCCCTCAAAAGGATCAGAAGCATTTTCAGCAGTTTGAAAACCACCGTTTGGTCCCGTTGTTCCTGTAAAAGGTCCTGCAGGGTTTCCTACAACAGCATTAAAAGTTGTAAAATCAAAGAAAAAAGGATCTGCTCTTAATCCAGCAAATATTTTAATTCCATTAGTAGTAGTCATTGTGATTGCATCAGCTCCAGTAGAGATATCTACAGATCCAATAAGAGCACTTTCGTCAATAGTACTGTTAAGTCCAGTTGAAGAAATTTCATAAGGTCCAAAGAAATACATTTTTCCGTCTCTTGGAATTGCTTGTATTACTCTATCCTCTACTAAGTCACCGTCATTATCGATGTTGAATTCAACAAGAACGTTCTCGTCAAACTCAGCCTCTCCAGCTAGTGAACTTTGTACGTTTGCTGCAAATACGGTGTTGCTTGAATTCTCAGCACTTTCAAATGCGAAGTAATCAGTAATGTCTGCGGTTGTTCCGCCTACGGCAGGAGCATCTAAGTGATCGGCTGCGATAAGTGCACCTACTCCAAGTAAGACAGCACCTGCGATTAGAATTTTTGGTAATTTTTTCATTGTTGTATATTGTTTATTTGAGAACACTTACGCAGTTAATAATCGCAAGGTTTCTATTAAGACGTTAAATTCTTGTTAAGAGAAAAATATCTAAAACCAAAACACAAGGACGTTATTACATATATTAGCGTTCGTAAATAAGTAATAACATAAAAGAAACTATATATAATATTATGAATACCATATTAGGAATAGGAAGTAGGATAGACCACAACAAGCTAGGTAAAGGAGTAATTACAAATGTTACCTCAGAGCTATACTGGGTAACTTTTATAGACGGTGGACTCGAGACTATAACACTAGATGATAATTTTGAAGTAATAGAAGCAATAGAAGGTGAGGTAGATAGTGTGAGTATGTATGAGGTAGAAAAGACCTTTAGAGATTTACTCAAGAGATATAGCGACATATCTGAGGTGGTGCCTATAGCAGATAAGTGGAGAGGAGGAACGATGACATTATCTCCAGAGGATAGCAACTTGTCATCAAAGGATATTTCTATAGAAAGCTTCTTCCATAAAATTGTGATGGTGCGCGACCGTGTGCGCGTGATGGAGCAAAAGATTAATGCTAGTAAAACACTTGATGATCAAGATAAAATTGATCTCCAGCAGTACATTACTCGTATTTATGGTAGTCTCACAACCTTCAATGTATTGTTCAAAAATTCATCTCAAAACTTTAAAGGTGCGTCTTCTAAGAAGTAACTGCTGAGGTAATTAGATATAGCAGATTATTTATGATATAAGTACGCTTTCGCGAAAGCAAAAAATAAATACATCCCGTTAGATATAAGATACTTCTCTAAGATATTTACAATATTTACTTTTTAGGAATAGCGTATTTCTAGTTTGTTTACATTTATACTTCACTTTCAAAACTAAAAATAACAACATCAATGGAATCATATCAACCACAAATAGTACCAGTAAGTGCATTATCTGATGAGCGCCGAGTGGCATTTTATCGCAAGACATACACCTATGTAGCACTTGCAGTATTATTATTCATCATCACCGAATATTTATTTTTTCAATCACCAGTGATTGTGAATTTTGCTTTATCCCTCACAGGAGGTTGGAGCTGGCTATTATTGTTAGGTGCATTTATGTTTATCACAAACTATGCAGAGGGGTTAGCACTCAAGACTAGAGATAAATACCAGCACTATTTAGCCTTAGGGGTTTATGTAGTTGCAGAGGCTTTTATTTTTATTCCTCTACTTTTTAAGGCATTTTCTATGATAGATGGAGTAGAGATTTTACAAAAGGCTGCCGTGATGACCATTGCATTATTTGCAGGATTATCTGCAGTTGTGATTCTTACTAAAAAAGACTTTTCATTTTTACGATCTATACTTGCCATTGGATTTTTTCTAGCAATAGGCCTTATGGTTGCTGGACTTCTCTTTGGATTTGACCTCGGCTTATGGTTTAGTGTTGCTATGGTTGCACTTGCAGCAGGGTCTATATTATATACTACTTCAAATATGGTTCATAAATATGATGAAGAGCAGTACGTTGCTGCGGCTTTAGGTTTATTTGCCTCACTGATGTTATTATTCTGGTATATTTTGAGAATATTTATGTCAAGAGATTAAGGGCTCTCAATTACTAAAAATAAATGCGTACTTTCCTAGATAATAGGAGTGCGCATTTTTTTATGGAGCAATGCGAGAAATTCTAATTCAATCTTTTAATTCAAAGTCATTTGTATAGTTATAAAAGTAAGGTTAAGGCAATTTGGTTAAAAATTAAAGCCAAACCTTTTAGAGCAATAAGATATGCGGTGCTCACTATGGTCGGATTATTTGCAGTATTCTTATTGAGTATTTACTTAGGTGTATTTGGAAAAATACCAACAGCCGACTATCTCAAAAAATTAAAAAATCCAGTTACTTCTACATTATACGATGCTAGAGGCGAGTCCATCGGTCTTTACTTTTTGCAAAACAGGTCAAATGTAGATTTAGCTCAACTTCCAGAAGCACTTAAAAATGCCCTCGTGGCAACCGAAGATGCTCGCTTTTATGAGCATGGAGGTATAGATTATAAAAGCTATGGTCGTGTATTTATAAAATCTGTTATTTTAGGTCAGAATGCAGGCGGTGGTAGTACGGTAACACAACAAGTTGCAAAGAATATCTTTGGACGTAAAAAGCAGTTTTTTCTCAGTACTCCTATAAATAAGTTTAGAGAACTCTTTATCGCTAGAAGGCTAGAGTCTGTATATAGTAAAGATGAAATTTTACTGCTGTATTTTAATACAGTGTCTTTTGGCGAAAATATATACGGTATAGAAAAAGCATCTTTACGCTTTTTTAATAAACCTCCAGAGCAATTATCCACTACAGAGAGTGCTACGCTCGTGGGATTACTCAAAGCACCTAGTTATTATAGTCCGCGCAATCATCCAGAACGTGCAGAGCGCAGGCGCAATACGGTTTTAAACCAAATGGTGAAATATGGTTTCCTTAGCGATGAGGAGAAAATAAAAGCGCAAGTGCCTCTAGCAATCAATTATCAAGCAAGTAAAAAACAGTCCTCATTTTCCACTTATTATAAAAACTTTGTAGAAGCCGAGTTTAATACGTGGGCGCAACAGCACCCAGCTGCAGATGGTCATATTTATAATCTACACACGGATGGACTAAAGATTACTACGACGCTCAATAGTTCGATACAGAAAAGCTCAGAAAAGGCGCTACAAAAACAAGTAGAACGATTACAAGTATTGATGGATAAATACTGGGCGGCTACCACCACAGAAGGAGGTAAGGAAGCTCTTTTAGATAAAATAGTTCAAGAGCAAACAGCTGTAAAAAGAATGAAAGCTAAGAATGCTACAGCAGCCTCTATTGCCGAGTTCTCGATGAAAGTTAAAGAACGTGACTTCTGGAATATAGGTAAAGGATATGAGCCAAGGCTTCAATCTCTACGTGACTCCATAGCTACAAGTCTTAATAGATTACACGCAGCAGTGTTTACGGTAAATAGTAGATCTGGTGCTATTTTAGGATATGTGGGAGGGATAGATTATGGTTTTAGTCAGACAGATAACGTGGTGACTAAAAAACAAGTGGGTTCGACTTTTAAACCTATCACTTATCTAGCTGCTTTAGAGAGAGGGCAAGATCCTTGTAACTATTATAATAATGCTTTAGTAACCTATAAGCAGTATGAAGATTGGAAGCCTAAAAATGCTAGTGGAAGATATGGAGGGAGCTATAGTATGCACGGAGCGCTTGCAAATTCTGTAAATACAGTATCTGTACAATTACAGCTCAATGTAGGGATAGAGAAAGTGATGGATCAGGCAAAGAGGATGGGTATTACTACCACTCTTCCAGAAGTACCAAGTATCGTGCTTGGTACTGCAGAGCTTACTTTATTTGAAATGGTTACTGCTTATGCAAGTATAGCAAACGGTGGAACACGTATACAACCTTATACAATACAGCGCATAGAAGATGAGGATGGTAATGAATTATACAAACATACTCCTACTGCTGGAAAGCGTGTAGCCAGTGTACAGCATGTAAAGGAATTACAGAAAATGATGGAAGAGGTAATAACTGAAGGAAGCGCCTCAGGAATGAAAAATTATGAAATAGGATATAACCTCATAGGTAAAACCGGCACTACCCAAAATAATGGGGACGGCTGGTTTATAGGTGCCTCACCAGAAATTGTAGTAGGAGCGTGGGTAGGGACAAGAGATAAGAGAGTGCACTTTGAAAAAACCTATCACGGCTCTGGTGCAAATACAGCAATGCCTATGGTAGCATCTGTATTTAAAGGACTGAGCTCTTGGAAATCACCCATGCTCACAAATTTTGAATACGATTTTGACTATTTTCCATGTCCTTCGTTTTTAGAAATGGATGCGACAGAAGCAAAAACATTTGCACAATCAGATACGACGTACTTATATAATCTTAGAAGAAGGGATACGCTTATTATTGATGAGGTGCTTCCTGTCATTCAAGATACAGCAAAGGTTCAAGTAGTTGATCCTATTGTTAATTAGCGAGCTGCAATATCTTTAAGTTCTTTGATCGTTTCCGTAGGATTGGATGATTTAAAAATAAAGCTTCCAGCTACAAGTACATCTGCTCCAGCTTGAACCAACTGCGCAGCATTCTTATCACTTACACCGCCGTCAATTTCTATGAGCGTGGGAGCATTTTTTTTTGTGATTAGAGTTTTGAGAGCAGTAACCTTATCATACGTGTTCTCTATATACTGTTGTCCTCCAAAACCTGGGTTCACACTCATCATACAGACTAAGTCTATATCTTGTATAACATCTTCAAGAAGGCTCACAGGCGTGTGTGGGTTAAGAGCTACACCAGCTTTGATCCCAGCAGCTTTAATTACTTGTAGTGTTCTGTGTAGGTGAGTACATGCTTCATAATGCACGGTGAGTATGTTTGCTCCTAGATCTGCAAACATTTGTACATAACGATCTGGATCTACAATCATCAAGTGGACGTCTATAGTTTTTTTAGCGTGTTTTGCAATATCACGTAGCACTGGCATTCCAAAAGAAATGTTTGGAACAAAAACACCATCCATAATATCTATATGAAACCAGTCTGCCTCACTAGCATTTATCATCTCAATATCACGTTGAAGGTTTGCAAAATCTGCAGCAAGTATGGATGGGGCAATGAGCGTGGTCGACATATAATAGATGTTTTATGTAAAGATATGATTCTCTTCTAAGGTATGAAGATTAAGTATTAAGTTTTGTAACCCAGAATATTTAAAATGAAAAATCCCCGGTAATCAGCCGGGGATTCATTCATCAATCAAAAAACGAACAGTTATGATAAACTGTTGTTGTCATTATTAAGTCGCCAGTGGCGTTAATTACATTTTTGTATTACAAAGATACCAAATCTTTTCACTGTAAAAAAAACCAAGAGCATTGGCTATTGGTTTTAACACATTATCGGTAAAAATGATAAGGTTATCCTAAATAAGTCTTAAGAATCTTGCTACGTGAAGTATGTTTTAATCTACGAATCGCTTTTTCCTTAATCTGTCTCACTCGCTCACGAGTAAGATCAAAGGTTTCTCCTATTTCCTCGAGGGTCATAGGCTGTTGATCGCCTAAGCCAAAATAAAGTCTAACCACATCTGCCTCACGTGGAGTAAGTGTTTCAAGAGCACGTTCTATTTCTGTCTTAAGGGATTCATGTAGTAGTTGGCGATCAGGGTTTGGTGATTCACCAGAGTTTAAGACATCATACAAGTTTGAGTCTTCTCCTTCTACTAGAGGCGCATCCATACTTATGTGACGTCCAGAGTTCTTTAAAGATTCCTTTACATCATTAATAGACATGTCTAGCTCTTTGGCAATTTCCTCAGGGCTAGGTGGGCGTTCGTTTGCTTGTTCTAGAAAAGCAAAGGTTTTATTAATTTTATTAATAGACCCAATCTTATTGAGAGGTAAACGTACAATACGAGATTGCTCTGCTAGTGCTTGTAAGATGGACTGGCGTATCCACCATACCGCATATGATATAAATTTAAAACCACGAGTTTCATCAAAGCGCTGTGCAGCTTTTATAAGCCCTAAGTTACCTTCATTAATGAGATCTGGGAGGGTAAGTCCTTGGTTTTGGTATTGTTTTGACACAGAAACTACAAAACGTAAATTTGCTTTAGTAAGCTTCTCTAGAGCACGATGATCACCAGCTTTTATACGCTGTGCTAGTTCCACCTCTTCATCTGCCGTGATAAGGTCAACTTTACCGATTTCTTGTAAGTACTTGTCTAAGGATGCGGTCTCACGATTGGTGACCTGCTTAGTAATTTTAAGCTGTCTCATAGGGTTGTAATGAACTAGGGTTTGTCTATTATAACTGTTATACGCAGCAAAGTTGCAAAATGTTACAAAAAACTTAAAGTTTTTTTTAAATGATTTTTAAGTTATAGCTTATGCAACTTGTTTAATTGGCATAACTCAATGTAAATTAATGATTTGCGATTTTTCAGTAATCCTTACATAGCGTGATTTATAAGGTGCGAGGTGTTGATTTCTGAGAATGTGTTGTTATTGAGCGTGATGTGTGAATAGTTACGCTTTCGCGAAAGCGTATTTTATATCCTTAAAACAATCTCATATAGTTTGTTATTATTCTATTTGAAAATTTTTAAACTACTGCGCTATTAAATACCTTTGTTATCTATGATAAGCTTACCACTATTTATTTCTGGTGCCGAAATTGCCTTCATTATTTTTATAGTGATTATGGTTTTTGGTGCAGACAAAGTTCCAGAAATCGCTCGCGGTTTAGGGAAGGGCATGCGCCAACTTAAAGACGCTACAAATGATATCAAATCAGAAATCACAAAAACTGCCGAAAGAAATGATATCGACTTAGATCTTACTAAGGATATTAAAAAGGAGATTGATAAGGCTAAGGAAGATATTAATGATATTACTGGTCCTATCAAGAGATCTCTATAATTCTAGACCAATCTCAGCATTGAGATTTTAATTTATATTTTTTAAATAGCTTAGGAAATAAAATTTATAAAACACGGCTTACTGTAAGACCATCTCTTATAGGTAGTAATACCGTTTCTACTCGAGGATCTTCATTAAGAAGCATGTTGTAATCTAATAACACCTTTGTGTCCACATCTTTTTTCTTTAGTGGTTCAACCACTTTACCACTCCATAATACATTGTCAGAAAGGATAATTCCGCCAGGATTCATTTTACCTATTATAGTATGGAAATAATTAATGTAGTTGCGCTTATCTGCATCTATAAAAACGAGATCAAAAGTAGTATCAATGGTTGGAATAATATCTAGTGCTTGACCGAGATGCTGTATAATCTGTGATCCGTAAGGCGAAGCGTTAAAATGCTTGCGCTGAAAATCTTGCATCTCTTCCTTTATGTCAATAGTGTGAAGTGTTCCGTTACTTTGAAGCCCTTCTGCCAAACATAGAGCACTATAACCAGCAAATGTGCCAATCTCTAAAATGCTCTTAGGATTTACTAATTTTGAAATCATACTAAGCACTCTACCTTGATATGCGCCAGAAAGCATACGAGGTTGTAATATCTTTTGGTATGTTTCCTTAGTAAGTGCTTTGAGATGGGCTGGTTCTTGTGCCGAGTGCGCAACTACATAATCATCAAGTTCCTCTGGTAAAAAGTGCATTATAAATAAGTTTGAAAGACAAAATTACCTATCGTTTTTGAGATAAGTCTAGGTAATACAATAATTTATTTTTGACCTAATATCCTTTTCCTGAAAGCTTCCTTGCGCTTCTCATCATCTCCATATAACCAGCGCACTACGTTATCATCCCATATCTGGTCATACTCGGTAGCATTAATAATCTCACGTTCTAAAGCAAGATCTAATATTTTACCAGGGTAACTACTCTGGTTGTCACTTTCCATCTCACCTAGCGGGTACGGATCATCGAGTCCCATAACCACCTGCTTGCTTCCTTGGTTTTCAATCACCATTTTAAGCGAATTTGTGTCGTGTACTAAGGTGTCAAAAAAGATATTAGGATGCCCTACAGATTTACGAGGGTGTGTTTTTCCTTCAAAAAGATCTGGCCTTCCGTCAAAACCTTGTATGCGCCTACCTAGGTTAATCTGCGCTAGTTGTCCTCCGTGAGCAAAACAAACGCGCATACCCGGATACTTATCTGCATATCCATTAAGCGTAAGGAAGTGGTAGGCATCTGCACATTGTGCAAGCATCCATATAAGGTGAAAACGCCAGTTTGTATTCTGCAGTTTTATAAACTTCTCACCATCATAAGGGTGAATCTCTACTGCTAGATTATACTTACTTGCAAGCTCAAAAATAGGTTCATTTTCTTCGTCAAAAATACATCGCCACGTCCCGATGGTGTCCATATAGTGCGTAGGTAAGCATAGTAAATCCATACCTAACACCTCTACACAGCGCTCTATTTCCCATAAAGCGCCACGCACAAACCCTGGGTGTACCACAAAACCAGTTGTAAACTTGTCTGGATGTTCTTGTTGCACTCTCGCATTAAAGTCATTTTGAAACTTTAGTGCTTGCTTCATTTCTTCTAGACGTAGTCCATTTCCATAAAGCTGCGAGAGGTTAAGTACCACGGCGTGGTCTACTTTGTTGCGCTCCATCCACTCCAGTTTTTCGTGCAAGAAAAAACTTGAGTCTGTCACAGGCCTACTCCAGTCTTTCTGGAGCATAAACTTTCGGTCTTTGTCTACCCAAAATATACCCTTGTCTTTCATAAACTGAGGAATTTCCTCTGGATAGGGAAGTAGGTGAGAGTGGCCGTTTATGCGAAGTTTTTTATGTGACATATTGAGTATGCTTTCGCGAAAGCGTACTACGCAATCGCTGTTGTGTTTTTAAAAATACAATTATTATATGAGTACCGCCTTACTGTTTTACCTTCTTGAGTTGTATATAATATAAGACGAGTAGTATAATAAAACCGCCAAAGGTTGCAACCAAAAAATAACTGCTTAATCCCGCCTGTTTGCCCACGGCAACTGCCATAGATTGATATACCAGCCAGCCAAAAAGTAGGGTGCAATACAGCGCCATTTGTGACATAAAGGTTTTTGTAATGGTAACCTGCGCCTCATTTTTAACCCCTTGTTTATGCTTGTTAATCTTTATAGACTTGCCTGTCATAAACTGGAATAGTAAGATAAGTAAGACGCTAATTGCGGGTAAGATAAAAAGTTCATTTTTTGACCCATATCTATCTACCACCCCAGTCGCATCAAAGTGCATAGGTACTTCGTCTGGAATGTCACTATAATGTATCAGAATCATCGCAAAGGTAACCCCCGCCACGAGCCAACTTAGTATCCAGAAAATCTTTTTAATATCCATCTACAGACTTTTTGTGCGTCCTCCATCTACAGGAACATTGATTCCATTAATAAATGAAGCTGCTTCACTAGCGAGAAAAACGATTGCATTTGCTACCTCCTCAGGTTTGGCAAAACGTTTTGCTGGTGAAGCGTTTGCCATAGTTTGCGATACCTCTTCTATAGATTTTCCAGTCCTTTTTGCCTTGTTTTCTATAATCTCAGAGAGCCTGCCAGTGGCGGTTGCGCCAGGAAGCACGTTATTTACGGTAATCCCGTATTGCCCTAGTTCATTTGCCATCGTCTTACTCCAGTTTGCCACGGCGCCACGTATGGTGTTACTCACGCCTAGACCATCTAGCGGTTGCTTTACAGAGGTTGAGATCACGTTAATGATACGTCCATATCCTTCGGCTTTCATTCCTGGGAGTACGGTTTGTGTTAATAGATGATTGGTTTGTAGGTGTTGTCTAAACGCTTTCGCGAAAGCGGTAACATCTGCATCCACAATCGGTCCACCTGGAGGTCCACCCGTGTTGTTGATTAATATGTGATACACATTGCCCGTTGCCGAAACAGCAGCAGCCACCTCCTGTGGATTGGTAAAGTCTGCCACCACATAGCTGTGCTTTTGTGAGCCGTTATTAGGTAACTGTGTGATTACGACTTTGAGCTTCTCTTCTGTACGAGCTGCAAGGGTTACATTTGCGCCTTCTTCTGCTAGACCCATAGCAGTTGCTAGTCCTATCCCCGCTGTAGAGCCACAGACGAGGGCGTTTTTATTAGTTAGGTTTAGTTTCATAGTATGTGATTGCGAGCGTAGCGAACTAATCTGTCCGAGTGAGCTCTAATTTTATTTTCTAATTATATTTTATACAAACATTCTTTGCCTCAGTAAAAAATCGCAGCGCTTCAAAGCCGCCTTCACGACCTACGCCGCTAGCTTTCACTCCGCCAAAGGGTGTGCGCAAATCTCGATTCATCCACGTATTCACCCAGATAATACCAACTTCAAGTGCGTTGCTTAAACGCATTGTTCTGTCCAGTTGCTGAGTCCATACCGTTGCAGAGAGTCCGTATTTTGTTCCGTTTGCTAGTGCAAGTGCTTCTTCTTCGGTGTCAAAAGGCATTATAGTCACCACAGGTCCAAAAATCTCTTCTTGATTCAGTTTGCAGTCATTACTGTTTACTTCAATAACTGTAGGTTCTAAGTAATAGCCATTCTCATATCCTATCACATTAACTCGCTTGCCACCACAAAGGACAGTGCCTCCGTAAGCCTGTGCGTTGTTAATGTAATCTTCTACTTTCTCAAGATGCGATTTTGAAACGAGTGCTCCTAGATTTGTTTTCTCTTGTGATGGGTGTCCCACGACTAACTTCTTGACCTTTGAAATGAAATCACTTTTAAATCGGTCATAAATAGATCGCTCAACAAAAATGCGACTCCCACAGAGGCAGATTTGCCCTTGATTTGCAAAGGAGCTTCTCACGGTTGTGGCAAGCATATCTTCATAATTGCAATCTGCAAAAATGAGGTTCGGGTTTTTGCCACCTAGTTCTAGTGAGAGTTTTTTAAACATAGGGGCACACGTTTTTGCGAGATGAGCTCCCGTTTTTGTACCTCCCGTAAAACTTATCGCTTTAATATCTTTATGTTCTAAAATAGCTTGTCCCGTTGTGTGTCCCAGTCCGTGCACAATATTGATAACACCGGGAGGAAGTCCAGCCTCCGTACAAATCTCACCTAGGAGGTAAGCCGTCATAGGAGTGACTTCACTAGGTTTTGCAATCACACAATTGCCAGCGGCTATTGCCGGAGCGATTTTCCAGGTGAAGAGGTACAGTGGTAAATTCCACGGGCTGATGCACCCTACCACACCTATGGGTTTACGTAGGGTAAAATTCATTGCGTTCAGCCCAACACCCTCGTGACTCTCAGCCGAAAACTGAGTGATAGCATTTGCAAAAAACCGAAAGTTGCTTGCCGCCCTCGGGATATCTACCGCCATTGCAAGTGACACCGGTTTCCCATTATCTCGACTTTCGGCTTGAGCGAGTTCTTCAAGTCTAGCTTCAATGCCACGTGCAATGTTCATCAAGATCCGACTGCGCTCATCAAGTGTGGTGCTAGACCACTGCGGGAATGCCGCTTTCGCGAAAGCGGTAGCCTCCTCAACATCTTGCGCACTACTATTAGGAATCTGCCCATATACCTCGCCAGAAGCCGGTTCATAATTATCTAACCAATCGTTTGATGCTGGATTTCTATAGTCGCCGTGTATGTAGTTTTTGATGTTCATCTATTCTGGCTTATAAGCCATCACCTTAATCTCAACTACTAGATGCGGGTGTGGTAGCTGGTGCACGGCTACGGTGGTTCTTGCAGGGCCGGTTTCTTTATTAAAAAACTCTCCGTAGGCTTCGTTGTAACCGCCAAAATCATTCATATTTACAAGAAATGACGTGACATCTACCACATCTTCCATCGTTGCATCTGCGGTTGCGAGTGTTTTCTTTATGTTTTCTAGTACGGCTCTGGTTTGCTCTTTGATATCAAGGTGCATTGTGCCCATTGCATCTATCACGTGCACGCCAGCAAAAGTATTATCTGCTTTTCGACTGCTAGTGCCCGAGACAAATAGAAAATCTCCAGCTCTTTTAATATGAGGATAAGCTCCTCTAGGTGTCACTTTCTTTTCATTAAAAGGATCGCCTTGTAAACGTAGGTCTAAATCTTTATCACTCATAAGTATATGATTTTGTTATATGTTTCCGGCTATGGCATCGTCGTGCAAGATGTCTTCTGTAGCCTGTTGTACTTTTTTTAATTTCGCTTTAAGCGAAAGAGAATCAGGTAGCAATCCGTCATCCAGTAGGTTTAAAATAGCTTTGTTTTGTGCTCTACCTCGGGTCATTGCCTCTTTATATCCTATCGCCTCGTTGAAAGTTACTAAACTATATTTTGAGTAATACTCCGTAGGAAATTCTTTCTCAAATTGTGTCTCGAGTTTTCTCTTCTCTTGAAACATAGGGTGAGCTGTGTGCTCTTTCATCTCGTGAAAGTTATCTACCGCAAGGTCTGCAATGGCATCTGTATCTGGTTTTCTGGTTTTTTCAAATTCTTTGAAAACTTTCTCCCACCCTTGATCGCCAAATGCATCGAGCGTCTCGTCAAAAACGACCACATCTTCAAAACTAGCATTCATCCCTTGTCCATAAAATGGAACAATGGCGTGTGCCGCATCTCCCATAATACACGTTTTTCCAAAGGCGCTCCAAGGATGGCACTTTATAGTGCCAAGAGGTCCTACGGGATTTTCTTCGTATTCCTTCACCAGTTCTGGCATCATAGGCACCGCATCTGGGAACTGGCGTGTAAAGTATTCTGTAATTGCAGCTGGGCTATCTAGCGATGCAAAACTATCTGGTGCATCTTCATAATCTATAAATAGCGTTACAGTAAAACTCCCATCTAGATTAGGCAAAGCAATGATCATATCTCGACCTCGTGGCCAGATGTGTAAGGCATTTTTTTCAGTGCGGTATTCGCCATTTTCGGCAGGAGGGAAGGTGAGTTCCTTATAACCGTGACCTAAGTAATCTTGCGAGAAGCTGAATAAAAAGTCGCGACTCATATACATACTCTTACGCACTGCAGATCCTGCACCATCTGCTCCTAGAATAATATCTGCAGTGATGGTTTGCTCTTCTTTTGTGTGATAA
The DNA here is from genome assembly GCF_003095655.1 of Dokdonia sp. Dokd-P16. NCBI lineage: Bacteria > Pseudomonadati > Bacteroidota > Flavobacteriia > Flavobacteriales > Flavobacteriaceae > Dokdonia > Dokdonia sp. Dokd-P16. The sequence goes on along the minus strand of NZ_CP029151.1, from coordinate 498,893 downwards.
TCTGTAAAGGTTGCGGTAGCATTTTTAAGATCTACGTTTGTGCAAGCTTGGTTAAAGTGAACTTGTAAGGTGTCATACTCATCTGCCGCATTGAGTAGCATAATGTTGAGGTCTGTACGAGAGATAGAATTTATGTACTCATCTGTACGTCCAGAATACGGACTAAAAAGCGTGTTACTTTCTTTGTCGTGCAACATCCTTCCATTCATAGGGATGCACAAATCTTTTACTCGATCCTCAAGACCTACGAGGCGTATTCCCTTTAAACCTCTGTCTGATAGGGCTAGGTTGATACTTCTACCAGCATCTTGATGTACGGCTCTTAGGTCTGGGCGCTTTTCCATCAAGGTGATTTTATAACCACGTTGCGCCATACGTAAGGCTAGAAGCGAACCGCAAAGGCCTGCGCCTATAATGAGTATGTGTTCTTGTTGTGCCATATAATACTGTGATTACTAACGTGATTTCTCCGTTAGTACTATTTAAATTTTATTTATTTCTCAAGCACTCCATTTCGTCTGCGACGGCTTTATCGTTTGGAGTTCCATTTTCGCGTAAGCTAGATACTACAGCAGCGTGATTTTTATCGTTTCTGTTTTGTGACATCTTTTTTACAGCTTCAATACTCTTGATCTCAATCTCAAATGCCACGACGCCGTTTATTTGTCGTAAAGTTTTTTCAGAAAGCGCATCCATATCTATTGGATTTCTTTGTGGTGCTTCATACTTATCCATCAATGCTTTGATGGATTTATAAGTGCCTTCCTTATCTAGTAAAGTCACGTTACCTCTCACTTGAACGGCCGTATAGTTCCATGTGGATACTTCTTCAAAATCATACCAGCTAGCCGAAATATAACTGTGAGGTCCATTAAAAATACAGAGCGCCTCTGCGCCATTTTTGAGATGAGCAACTTGTTCATTCATCTTAGAGATGTGTGCGTGTATGATTTCGGTGCCGTCTGGGCGTTTTGATAATTCTAGCGGGATGTGTGTCGCACACGATTTTCCGTCAAGATTTGTGACAAGAATCCCAAAAGCATTTTCTTTTAAGAAACTGCGTATCTCCTCTGGGTCTTCGTTTTTATAAATATCAGGAATGTACATTAGAGTATCTTCTTAAGTCGTTTTACCATTTCATAAACATCTTCAAAATTATTGTAGAGCGGTGCTGGAGCCACGCGTATTACATCTGGCTCACGCCAGTCTGATATGACTCCTGCTTCGGTAAGTTTTTTGTGTAAACTTTTGTCGGCATTTTTTACTTGAATACTTAGTTGGCACCCACGTTCTAGCGGACTGCTAGGTGTAATAATAGCGATGTGCTCATTGTTGAGTTCGTTTACTAAGAACTCTAAATAGCCAGTAAGTTTTTTAGATTTTGCGCGTATGTTACTCATTCCAGCTTCCTCAAAAATATCAAGGCTTGCCTTAACGGCTGCCATACTAAGGATAGGAGGATTTGATAGTTGCCAGCCTTCGGCGGTTGGGATTGGGTCAAAGCCTTTGCGCATATTAAAGCGTGTGTCTTTGTTTTGTCCCCACCAGCCAGTAAATCGCTGAATGTTTTTATCTGTATGATGGCGCTCGTGTACAAAGCATCCACCTAGACTTCCTGGGCCGCTGTTGAGGTATTTATAAGTACACCACACGGCAAAATCTGCACCGCTCTCGTGTAAGTCTGGCATAATATTACCCACGCCGTGGGCAAGGTCAAAGCCTACTTTGCTGCCATTGTTGTGACCTAAGGTTGTGATTTTTTTAATAGGGTAGCACTGTCCAGAATAATAGTTTGTGTTACCTATTAATAGAAGTGCAACGCTATCGCCGTGTTCTTTTACTAATGCTTCTAGATCTTCATATCGACAGAGGTCTTCTCCTTCACGAGGTTGCCATAATATTAGGTTCGTCTCAGGATCATAGCCACGCTGGCGTATCTGACTTTCTACCGCATACTTATCTGATGGGAAAGCATCGCTTTCTATAATGATTTTATGACGTGATGGTGTAGGATTGTAAAACGACACCATCATCAAGTGAAGGTTTGTCGTGAGGGTGTTCATAATCACCACCTCACTCGGTTTTGCACCTACAATGTGAGCCATAGGTTTTGCGAGTTCCTCGTGATAAGACAACCACGGAGTTTCTTCTTTAAAATGCCCTTCAACACCCAGATCTGCCCAGTCATTGAGTTCTTGCTCGATATATTGTGCAACAGATTTTGGCTGGCAACCTAGGCTGTTTCCGCAGAGGTAGATAAGTTCGTTATCCTCCTTGTCTACTGGTATGTAGAAGTGATTTCGGTACTCTTTAAGGGGATCTTTTTCGTCTTGCGCTTTCGCGAAAGCGAGATTATTTTCATATACCATATGGCGTGTTTTCTTGAAGAACTATTGCTTGTCTAAAAATAACGATTTTAAAGGAGAAAAGTTCCTTGCCGTAGTAGGAAGCGCTTTCAAAATTCAGCTTACTTAAGTTTGATAAATAGGCCCTTTTCTATTGTTTAATCTTCCAGTAGTTTCATTAATAAAATAACGTTTGCGTATAAATACCTAAGGTGTTGTAGTTTGAGAACTGTAAATCTTTACTTTTATAGTATGAATTCTCTATTTCTCATACTATCTAGAAAGCGATATTTTGCACCTGCCTGGGTTTTTGCATCACTCAACATTATGATAGGTACTTGGGTGCTATACATCCCGAGAGTAAAAGAAAAGCTAGGGATAGATGATGGGGATCTGGGGGTAGCTTTATTCTGTATGGGATTAGGAAGTCTTGTGTCACTCACGGTGGCTTCTCGCATTATAAAAAGTGTGGGAGTAGGCAGGGCCACCGTAGTAGGTGTGATTATATTCTCACTACTATTTTTAATGCCCTTAATTGCTCCGTCTTATATTTTGTTATGTGTTTCTTTATTTTGTGTGGGGCTATTTTCTTGCTTTACAGATATAGCAATGAATGCCCTAGTCTCAGATATAGAAACCGAAGACGAGGTGCATATTATGAGTTCGTCACACGGGTTTTTTTCTATAGGTGGAGCAATTGCAGCAGTGATAGGTTACTTCGTAATAGACTATATAAAGGTGCCTGTTTATCACGGTATGGGAGCTGCAATTCTTGTCATTATCACAAATTTATGGCTTTGCAAAAGTTATATGGCTCATAGAACACCTATAGATGACAGTCACGGGACACTTAATTTCAATCTACTCAAACCACTGCTAGGTCTTACTATAGTAGCTCTCATTATTATGGGAAGTGAAGGAGCCATTGAGCAGTGGAGTAAGCTCTATCTAGAAGACATTGTGCAAGTAACTACAGAAAAAACGGCAGGAATGGGATTTTTACTGTTCTCATTGTTTATGGCGTTAGGAAGATTCTTTGGTGATGGAGTGAGCAAACGTTTTGGCTCTATTAAAATTATCATAGGCGGCGCCCTTCTTGCGGTTGTAGGCTACGTAGCGGTGCTTTCTGCTATTACATTTTTCACTCTTGTAGGATTTGCGATTATAGGTTTAGGTTTTTCTGTAATTATTCCTGAGTTGCTTAGACTAGCTGGTAAGGCAAAGGGAGTAAACAGTGCAGATGGTATTTCATTTGTTGCGGGAGCTGGTTTTGTAGGGTTTCTTGCGAGTCCGCCATTGGTAGGGTTTCTAGCAGACTTTTCAAGCCTTAGGCTGAGTTTTACAGTCCTAGGTGCTGGAGCATTTATAGCGATGATTATCGGGGTTGCGCTTTCGCGAAAGCGTAATTAACCACATTCTAATCATAACATATGTTAACACTAATGAGACTGTCGCGATGGATGGTTTTAAATCTAGTTGTATTCTATATCTTTGCACGTTATGACAAAACAGGCCTTAGATTCATTACAAGCACAAATAGACCTTGGTGAGATGCTTCCGCTTATGGAAGAATTTTATACTATACAAGGAGAAGGATTCCATAAAGGAACAGCAGCTTACTTTATACGAGTAGGTGGTTGTGATGTGGGGTGTCACTGGTGTGATGTGAAGGAAAGTTGGGATGCTGCAATACATCCTCCTACAAATGCAAATACCATAGCCGAAAATGCTGCAAAGTACTCAGATACAATTGTAGTGACAGGTGGGGAGCCGCTTATGTGGGATATGAACCCGCTTACACAAAAATTAAAGTCCCTAGGACTTACAACTCATATTGAGACTTCTGGTGCTTACGAGCTTTCTGGTGAGTGGGACTGGATCTGTCTTTCTCCTAAAAAACGTATGTTACCTAAAGCTTCTGTTTTAGAAAAAGCAAACGAACTGAAGGTGATTATTTTTAATAAGTCAGACTTTGACTTTGCAGAGAAGCACGCAGCACAAGTGGGCGAGGACTGTATTTTATACCTGCAGCCAGAATGGTCTGTGCGTGATAAGATGGTGCCGCTCATTGTAGATTACGTGATGAAAAACCCAAAGTGGAAGGTGAGCTTACAGACACATAAGTATTTGAATATTCCATAGTATGCTTAAAGCTTAAAGCTTTAAGCGATATGCTATAAGCTAGTGATACTTTTACGGAGATGAAGAAGTTGGTAGCCCAACAGTTTCTGTACAGCTTTGCTAAAAATTTTATCGTCCATTATCCAGCAATCCTATTTTCGCGAAAGCGCATAAAAAAATCCGCTACTGAGAAGTAGCGGATTTTCTATTTATTGAGTTTCTTAGAAGCTTATGCTTCTACTTCTTCCTCTTCTTTTTCTTCCTTTAATGCTTTCTTCTGTACTGTATCAAACATTACAGGAGTTGCGATAAATAATGAAGAATATGTACCTACGATTACACCTACAATAAGTGCAAACATTAATCCTCTAATAGATGGAGCTCCTAAGAAGAAGATCGCTAGAAGTACGATTAACGTAGTTACAGAGGTGTTAAGTGTACGGCTTAATGTACTGTTAAGTGCTTGGTTAATTAATTTACCAAATCCTCTAGTAGAACCGTGTTCTTTAATATACTCACGTATACGGTCAAAAACTACCACGGTATCATTCAGCGAGTACCCAATTACGGTAAGAATAGCCGCAATAAAGTTCTGATCTACCTCCATATCAAATGGCATGATGTTTTTCAAGACTGCAAATACTCCTAGTACTAATAATACATCATGGAAAACTGCAGCTACAGCTCCAAGAGAGAATTGCCATCTACGGAAACGTAATAAGATGTATAAGAATACCACGATTAATGACCCGATAACTGCAAAAAGTGCACCTTTCTTGATATCATCTGCAATGGTAGGTCCTACCATGTAGTACTCCATTTTTCCTACTTGCTTATCATCTGTAGACTTTGCAAAGGCTGCATACGTCATTCCAGTAGGTAAGTACGGAGTAAGTGAAGTAAATAATTGTTGCTCAACCTGAGCGTCAATATCTGTACCTGTCTCATCGATACGGTACTTTGTAGTAATCTTTAATTGATTATCTGCTCCAAATGTTTTTACATCTGCACTTCCAAAATCTGCAACTAGTGCATCTTCTACTTCTTGTGCATTCATAGGTTGATCAAAACGAACTGTATATGTACGACCTCCTACAAAGTCAATACCAGTATCAAGACCACCAGTAAGTAAAGCAGCAAGACCACCTACGATAAGTACACCAGAGATAGCATAAGCAATTTTACGTTTTCCTAAGAAGTCGATACTGTTGTTTACAAAAAGACCTTTAGTCATAGATGTTGCAAACTCAAGTGATTTTCCATTCTTCCCGTATCCATCAATGAATAGACGAGTAATGAAAATTGCACAGAATAATGAAGTTGCAATACCTATCATAAGTGTAGTTGCAAATCCTTGTACTGGTCCTGTTCCAAATAAGAAAAGGATAAGTGCCGTTAAGAATGTAGTGATGTTTGCATCGAGAATAGAAGAAAGTGCGTTGTTGAAACCATCTTTAATCGCATCTTTTTGAGACTTCCCTTTACGTAGCTCTTCCTTAATACGCTCAAAGATAAGTACGTTTGCATCCACAGACATACCTATAGTAAGTACGATACCTGCAATACCAGGAAGTGTAAGTACAGCTCCCAGACCGGCAAGTACTCCAAAGATGAAAAGGATGTTTACTACAAGAGCAATATCTGCAAATCCACCAGCTTTACCGTAGTAAAATACCATCCATACTAATACTAGTGCTAGTGCGATAAGGAATGATAAGATTCCAGAATCAATCGCTTCTTTACCTAGTGATGGTCCAATTTCTTCTGCTTGAATAATCTTTGCAGATGCAGGAAGTCTACCTGCGTTTAATACTGTTGCAAGATCCTGTGCTCCTGCTACTGTAAAGTTTCCAGAGATTTCTGTCGCACCACCTTTAATCTCTTGACGAGCTGATGCTGCAGAGTATACATTACCATCTAGTGCAATGGCAATAGCATTTCCTTTTTGTGCAACTTCGCGAGTCATTTTTGCCCACTGGTTTACACCTTGTCCTTCAAAATCAAGACCTACAGCAGGTTGTTGAGTTTGCGTAAATTGCTGGCGTGAGTCGTTTACAACGTCACCGTCCATGTATGGTGCTCCTTGTCTGTTAGACTCAAGTGCATAAAGCGCTACGATATCTGCTCCTTCTTCTGGTACACCCCATGCAAATTTTGCATAACGCAAAGATGCTGGACGCTGCTTTACAACAGACGGGTTTCTTAAGTACAAGTTAATAGTTGCTGTATCTTTTACAGCAGCAAATCCTACAGTTGGAATTGTGCTCATCTGAACCGCTTGTTGGTTAGGGCTAAATATTTTGAAAAGTGGTCCAAAATCTTGTTCTGCATCTTCCTCATCTGCATCTTTAAGGAGATCAGATACATTATCATCAAGGGTGCTGTCTTGAGCTACTGCAGCTTCTTGCTTCTCCTCGTTGCTAGCAACAAGTCCACGTAGTGTTTCATTTGCTCCTATTAAGTAGTTAAGTGCATCTCCAGCATAGTGAGTTTGGTAAAACTCTAATTGTGCTGTCTTTTCAAGTAAACCTCTTACACGATCAATATCTTTCGCTCCTGGAAGCTCAACAAGAATACGTCCATTATCTCCTAGAGACTGGATGTTAGGTTGTGTAACTCCAAACTTATCAATACGATTACGTAACGTTTCAAAAGCAGAACCTATTGTTTCTTTGATTTCCGCTTCAAGAACACTAGCAACTTCTGTGTTGCTCATTCCAGTATCTACTTTTTCGTTAAGAATTACGTTTGCAAAGATATCTGGAGATGCTAGTTGTCCTCCTTGCGCTTCAAATGCAGATACGAAATCTTCGAAGTATGTGTTCTGGCTGTCTTTTTGTGCCTCATCTGTAGCATCTAATGCAGCTATAAAAGCTGGATCTGTACTATTGTTAGAAAGACCACCTAAGATATCACGAATAGAGATCTGAAGGATTACGTTAATTCCTCCTTTAAGATCCAGTCCTTTGTTAAGTTCTTTTTCTTTAGCATCATTATAAGTGATACCAGCAAAAATAGGATTTGCTCCTATGCTATCTAAGTAAGCGCGCTCCACCACATCCTGCATGTCTGCATCTTCTGGTGCTTGAGAGATCGCGTAAGCCTTAGCTTCGTCTTCTGTTTTGTTTGTGAAATACGTAAATGATAGTTGGTATAAACATACCAGACCAAAAATTATCGCAAAAAATCTAATGAGTCCTTTGTTTTGCATTTTAGTGTGTTTGTATCAACATAATAAACAGCACATCAGTGTGTGATTATCACGTTGAAATTAATGTAAAGTGATTGGTATTATAATCTGTGGGATTGCTTTTATGAAAAAAAGCAATTAACTAGAGCAAGTCTTGCCTTAGCTAATATTGTTATGCCTTAAGAAAAGGGGCCGGCCCTTGTCTCAGGTATGTTGTAGAATGAGTTAATGAAAGCAACATCACTTCTCTTGTGATTATTGTAAGCAGTTTGTGTTTGAATGGTAGCTGCGCAATCACTTAGTTTGTGAAGGCTAGCATATACTTTTACTGTAGAAGAACGTGTTGACTCAGATTTTGACTCAATAATAACCCCAGCAGCACCTTCCATGTCTGTGCTGTCTTGTATTTTATAAACGTCTAACTCATAATGAGCGATCTCGTTTTCTTCTGGTACATCTGAGTTGTCATTCTCAAGATTGTACTTGGTATGTGCTGAGGTAGGTGATAATTTGTTCTTAATCTCCGTAACATCAATAGTACTGTAGTATGATACTTTTAAAGATCCATTATCAAGTTGCTCTACTTTAATATTATCTACTTCAAGCGAGCTCAGCTTATTTTTTACTAATGTGATGGCATGTTCAGATTGAGAAAGGTTTGGCTCAGTATCAGAAAATGTAATAATTATTTCCTGATTAGGCGCAGTGCGTTGCTCCATGCTTATACTTACGATAGCAAGGGCAATTATAAAAGCACTTATGAACCACTTATTTCTCACACACTTAATTATAAAACATCATCTATTGCAGTTTTGCATCTAGATTTCTGTTTTCATCAAACACGCAAATATAGGATTCTCAGTGGTAGTACCCAATATTTTTTGGGTCATTATAATGATATGTTAAGTTGCATGATAAACGTATAATGAGGAAAGTTTGATGTGTATTGTTACGCTTTCGCGAAAGCGTACCTAGTACAGAAAATGACTCCTTATTATATATAACAAAAAAGGCTACCTAAACATAGGTAGCCTTTGGTAGAGTAAATTTATTGACTTCTTAAGCGTCAAGTAAACCATTTGTTGCTTTAACACCTTCAGCACTTTCTGCTAGATGCGCTTTTTCTGCATCACTAAGGTTGATTTCAACTATTTTTTCAATTCCATTTCTTCCTAATACTACAGGTACTCCGATACAAAGATCAGAAAGACCGTATTCTCCATCAAGAAGTACAGAACAAGGGAAAATTTTCTTTTGGTCACAAGCAATTGCTTGTACAAGTCCAGATACTGCTGCTCCTGGTGCATACCAAGCAGAAGTTCCTAGTAGTTTAGTAAGCGTTGCTCCACCTACTTTAGTATCTTCTTTTACTTGTGTAAGTCTTTCTTCAGAAATAAATTCTGATACAGGTACACTGTTGCGAGTTGCAAGACGTGTAAGAGGTACCATTCCTTTATCTGAGTGCCCACCTATTACCATTCCATCTACATCTGAGATAGGAGCTTCAAGAGCTTCGGCAAGACGGTACTTAAAACGAGCGCTGTCTAGTGCTCCACCCATACCAATAATACGGTTTTTAGGAAGTCCGGTTACTTTATGAGCTAGGTAAGTCATTGTATCCATAGGATTAGAAACAACGATAAGAATAACATTAGGTGATTCTTTTACAAGGCTAGCGGCAACTGTTTTTACAATACCTGCATTAATCCCGATAAGTTCTTCACGAGTCATTCCTGGTTTACGAGGAATTCCAGAAGTAATTACTGCGATATCACTACCAGCAGTTTTTGAATAATCACCAGTAGTACCTGTGATTTTTGTATCAAACCCGTTTAACGAAGCAGTTTGCATTAAGTCCATTGCTTTACCTTCGGCAAAACCTTCTTTAATATCTACTAAGACAACTTCACTTGCAAAATCTTTGATTGCAATGTATTCTGCACAACTGGCTCCTACGGCTCCAGCACCGACTACAGTAACTTTCATATGGATGTAATTTTAAGGATTTATAGTATGTTTTTAATAGCTTTTTACGCTTTTGCGAAAATACAATAACTCTCTCGTTTATCGTGAGCTCTGACGCTAAATGTATGTTAACCAGTCAAAAAAAATCCCTGCCTCTCAAAGAGTGGCAGGGATGGAACAAGCGCGGAAATTCACAATCCAAATGAATCAAACAGTAATCGCTTGCTCTTACAGTTAAACCATTGTAAATACCCAACTTATAATGGTTTAAAAATCACAGTAATTATACTGTGATGCAAAGATATGTTGCTGGGATTATTGGTGTAGATGATTTTAAGGACTGTTTGATAATGTATGGTTTTAGGTAATTCATCGAATATAAATGCTTCTTTGACGGCATCTAGGTTAAATGTTGTTGTGCTTAAGTAATTGTCTTCGACACAGTTTTGTTGAAAGTATAGTTGCATTTAAAAAAAAAAATCCTTGCTATTAAATAGCAAGGATTTATAGGTTGCTAATCTCTGTCCAATTAAACCCCTACATCTAATTTTGAGAAATTAGCAGAAATATATTATGATTACTCTTAAAATATCTCTTCGTGGTGTAAATATAGAGATACCGAATACTTTGCTTTAAAACTAAAAAATAATCATCGGATGAAGGAGTGTATGTGTATTTGGTCGTTTTTTTATGCATTTAATCTATGTTTTTACCATATTTGAAACAGCTCAGTAATATTGGGGCGTAGATACAGAGACTATCTAATAGCAGATAATAAGGTCTTTGGGTTCACTAAAAGATTGGCTTTAGATTTTATCAAAAAAAAATGGTCCTGAGAAACTATCTCAGGACCATTGTAATAAAATATAAGAGTTTTGTTAAACGTCTATGTTTGCATAAATAGCGTTCTTCTCAATAAACTCACGGCGAGGTGGCACCTCATCACCCATAAGCATAGAGAATATTCTATCTGCTTCTGTACCATTATCTATGGCAACTTGACGTAATGTGCGGAACTCAGGATTCATTGTTGTATCCCATAGTTGCTCTGCATTCATCTCTCCAAGACCTTTATAACGTTGTATAGATACTCCTTGAGTACCCATAGAATCTGCAATGGCATCACGCTCTTTATCATTCCAAGCATATTGCTTTTTCTGACCTTTCTTTACTAGGTAAAGTGGAGGAGTGGCAATGTATACATAACCATTTTCTACAAGCTCCTTCATATAGCGGAAGAAGAAAGTAAGTATCAGGGTAGAAATGTGACTACCATCTACATCGGCATCACACATGATGACTACTTTGTGATAACGTAGTTTTGATAAGTTAAGCGCTTTGCTATCTTCTTCAGTGCCAATGGTTACTCCTAGTGCTGTAAAGATGTTTTTGATTTCTTCGTTTTCAAAAACTTTATGAGACATCGCCTTTTCAACGTTCAAGATTTTACCACGTAGTGGTAAGATAGCTTGAAACTCACGATCACGTCCTTGTTTTGCAGTACCACCTGCAGAGTCTCCCTCGACGAGGAATACTTCGCAAAGCGTAGGATCGGTTTCAGAGCAGTCAGATAATTTCCCAGGGAGACCACCTATACTCATTACTGTCTTACGTTGTACCATCTCACGTGCTTTCTTTGCGGCGTGACGTGCTTGTGCAGCTAGAATTACTTTCTGAACGATGATTTTGGCATCATTCGGATTTTCTTCCATGTAGATCTCAATCATTTCGGCAACGGCCTGAGATACTGCAGAGGTAACCTCACGGTTACCTAGTTTTGTTTTAGTTTGCCCTTCAAATTGTGGCTCACTTACTTTTACAGAAATAATTGCAGTAAGTCCCTCGCGGAAATCATCACCAGCAATATCAAACTTAAGCTTGTCTAGCATACCAGATGCATCTGCAAACTTTTTTAGAGATCCTGTAAGACCACGACGGAAACCAGCAAGGTGCGTTCCTCCTTCGTGTGTATTAATATTATTTACATAAGAGTGTAAGTTCTCAGCATAGCTATCATTATAAATCATGGCTACTTCTACAGGGATTCCATTTTTCTCACCTTCCATTGAGATTACCTCGCCTATAATAGGAGTGCGGTTACCGTCTAGAAAACGTACAAATTCAGAAAGACCTTCTTTACTGTGGAAAGTCTCTGTTTCATGCTCTCCTTTCTCATTCTTAACTCGCTTATCAGTAAGCGTAATAGTAATTCCTTTATTAAGGTACGCTAGCTCACGTAGACGAGATGCTAGTGTGTCATAGCTATATTCTGTAGTTTGCTGGAAGATACTGTCATCAGGCAAGAATGTAACTTCTGTACCTGTAAAATCTGTATCACCTATAACTTTTACAGGATACATCGCTTTACCGCGCTCATACTCTTGCTCCCAGATTTTACCTTCTTTGTAAACGGTAGCTCTTAAGTGGTTAGATAGTGCGTTTACACATGACACCCCAACACCGTGAAGACCTCCAGAAACTTTATATGAATCTTTATCAAATTTTCCTCCAGCACCTATTTTGGTCATTACAACCTGAAGGGCAGAGACACCTTCTTTTTTATGAAGCCCTACAGGGATTCCACGACCGTTATCTCTAGTCGTGATAGAATTATTTTCATTTATAGTAACATCTATGGCGTCACAATAGCCACCCATAGCCTCATCAATAGAGTTATCTACAACCTCATATACTAAGTGGTGTAATCCTCTTACACCCACATCACCGATGTACATCGATGGACGCATACGTACGTGCTCCATTCCCTCAAGGGCCTGAATACTGTCTGCCGAGTACTCTTTCTTCTTAGCGTCGTCGCTCATATTTTAATAGTTAAATTGTCTAAAAACAAATATAAAGAAAGGGACTCCAGAATAGGCTCTAAAACCTCTCTAAACCCTTGAAGTTATTAACATATTGTGGAAAAAATAAGCGTCTTTTTTGGGTGTGTATTTTTGGGTGTTTTTTACGCTTTCGCGAAAGACTCCATCATCATAATAAACAAATTGTAATCCTGCCTGAAGTGTTTAGTTAATGACAATTACTTTGCTTGTTTTGAAACTCAAATATAATTGTTGATGATTAACTTTCTCATCATTGTTTGTGATTGAAAATGATTCTTCAACAAGTCCATTTAAATTATGATCATCAAAAGGGTAGCCGTTATAAACATCCCCAAAACCCACAAGTCTACTAAAAGGCTTTTTAGGATTTATATAAAGAGTGTGTGATTTTATGTTATATTTTCTACGTTTCTTCAATAATTTGTATTCATGAACTATGAGAGAGTCTGAAATTTTGTTTATTGATAATGTATAGTTTTTCACCTTGTCAGAATGGTTGAATCTATTTTTGAGAAGTTCACTTTGTGGAATAAATAGTGTGTCCTTTTCAAAAAGTGTATTCTCATCTACTGTAAATTGACCAATTTTATCTTCCTTAAAATCATTTAATATAAAGGTGTATTGGTTGCTGCTTTTACTTGTAAACGAAGCAACATAACGATCGTTATTTGAACAAGTAAAAGAGTATCTTCTTTCTAGATCTAAGTTCCTCTCAGATGAATTGGTTAACTCGTATTCATAAACACGATCAAAAACTATAGTGTCTTGCCCGAAGACAAGAAAAGGAATAAATAAGAATAAATATTTCATTACACCAACCCCTTAACCTCCTCAAAATCTAAACCACCATAATTACCGCTACTCATCAGTAATACTGCTTTATTTTTTAGCTCTTGTTCGAAAAGAAACTTTTTGAAATCCGCTGGATCTGTGTAGATGATGAGATCATCGCGTTCAAAGGCAGTTGCGATTTGTTGAGCCGTGACAGGTTCTAGTTTTTTGATTTCGACAGCGTGTGGAGAGTAAAATACCACAGCAACATCTGCGCTGTCTAGTGCACCTTTATATTCGCTTAGAAATTCTGGATTAAGACTGCTGTAGGTGTGTAATTCTAGACAAGCTACAAGTGTGCGGTCTGGATACTGCTCTTTTACAGCCGTTGTTGTAGCACTTACTTTTGATGGGCTATGTGCAAAATCTTTATAGATGACAGTGTCATTAGTTTCTGCAATTTTTTCTAGGCGCTTGCTAGCTCCTGAGAATGTAGCGATGGCTTCATAAAAGTCTTCTTCTACCACACCCATGTGCTGGCAAATCCACTTGGCTCCTGCAAGGTTATTAAGATTGTGTTTCCCAAAAACTTCTATAGGCATTGGCCCATCTGGAGTTTCTAGTAAAGTCTCTCCATCTTCAATGCTGTATGCCGGAGTTTTGTATGGATATTTTTTAATGTGTGCAGTGGCACTTTCTACCACTTTTACGACATTTTCATCTTCTGTGTTGTAAATCATTGCACCACCATTGGTCATGGAATCTACAAAAATCTGAAATTGCTCCACATAGTTGTCAAACGTAGGGAATACGTTAATATGATCCCATGCTATACCGCTTAGTAAAGCAATGTTGGGTTTGTATAAGTGAAATTTCGGTCTGCGATCTATGGGGCTACTCAGATACTCATCACCTTCTAGGACCATAAAATCTGCATCGTCTGTCATGCGCACCATGGTGTCAAAGCCTTCTAGTTGCGCTCCCACCATATAATCTACCTCTTTATCCCAATAATGCATGACATGCAAGATCATAGAAGTAATAGTAGTCTTACCGTGAGAACCGCCTATAACAACACGTGTTTTGTTTTTGGCACGTTCATATAAGTACTCAGGATATGAATATATGTTTAGTCCTAACTCTTGTGCTTTTAAAAGCTCAGGGTTATCTTTTTTTGCATGCATGCCTAAAATCACAGCATCAAGATCTGCTGTAATTTTTTCTGGAAACCATCCAAATGCTTCAGGAAGCAATCCATACTTTTCAAGTCGGGATTTTGATGGGTCAAAGATCGTGTCATCACTACCTGTTACCGTTTCTCCTTTATGATGTAATGCGAGTGCTAGATTGTGCATTGCTGCGCCACCTATTGCAATAAAATGGATATTCATATAAACGTTGTCTTTAAAGTAAAAATAAGATTATACTAGCAAACGACCATAGGAGAAGATAGTAAATTAGAAATGCGTTTTTTTGGAGTTTTTCACGCTTTCGCGAAAGCGTAACTGTAACCTTTGTAATCATTATTAATACTGTAGTTTTTGAGTGATTTTAAATGTTGATCTGCATAATTTATTTAAAAAATTGACAGTCAGCAGTGTAGTCTATGGGGTGACATAACGGCATTCTCCCTAAAAGGCACTATTTTTGTCTTACCGACGACATACCAGAAAACCGCCAACACAATTATGAGTTTTTTCAAAAAAATATTTAGTAAAGAAAAAAAAGAAACCCTTGATAAAGGGTTAGAGAAAACAAAGACGAGCTTCTTTGATAAGATGAGTAAGGCAGTTGCTGGAAAATCTAAGGTAGATGACGATGTTCTAGATAATCTTGAAGAAGTACTTGTAACGAGTGATGTGGGTGTAAAAACTACGCTCAAAGTAATTACTCGTATTGAAGAGCGTGTGTCACGTGATAAGTATGTAGGTACAGATGAGCTTAACCAGATTTTACGTGAGGAAATCGCTGGCTTACTAAGCGAGACTAACGTAGGAAACGCTACAGAATTTGAAATCCCTAAAGGAAACAAGCCACACGTAATTATGGTGGTAGGTGTAAACGGAGTAGGAAAAACAACAACGATAGGTAAACTTGCATACCAATTTAAAAAGCAAGGACTTAACGTAGTCCTAGGAGCTGCAGATACGTTTAGAGCAGCTGCTATAGATCAATTGCAAGTGTGGGCAGATAGAGTAGATGTTCCTATTGTAAAACAACAGATGGGTAGTGATCCAGCCTCTGTAGCGTTTGACGCGCTAGAGAGTGGTGTAAATCAAAATGCAGATGTCATAATCATAGATACTGCTGGAAGATTACATAATAAGGTAAACTTAATGAACGAGCTCACTAAGGTTAAGCGCGTGATGCAAAAAGTAGTGGTAGACGCCCCTCACGATGTACTTCTTGTACTTGACGGATCTACAGGTCAAAACGCTTTTGAACAAGCAAAACAATTTACAGCAGCTACAGAGGTGACTTCGCTTGCTGTGACAAAACTTGATGGAACTGCCAAAGGTGGTGTAGTGATAGGAATTTCTGATCAGTTTCAAATCCCTGTAAAATACATCGGAGTGGGAGAAGATATAGAAGATTTACAAGTGTTCAATAAAGTGGAGTTTGTAGATAGCTTCTTTAAATAAGTCGTTACTTTTTATGAAACTCGTTCCTAGGTGGCTTCCAGAACTTACGTTGCGCACTTTACGAGTTGTCGTCATTGGTTTGATGTTACTTAACGTGTGGAGCGTTTATAATGCACATGCTGTAGTAAGAAGCGAACTTGTGCCTAAATATCTAGCTCAGTACTCGGCTTTTCCTCATTATATATTTATTGTCTTTTATAGTCTCATCATATTCTATATATGGAGAATCCTTATGGGAGCGATTGATTCGCAAAACTGGTGGATGCCAGTAATTGTAGTGGTTGTATTTGAATCTACTAAATTTTTTATCTACGGTTTCTTGATGTGGGTTAATCCTTTTGGATAAACCTTTTTGTATTTTTAGTGAACTATAAAAATGCACTATGAAATACCTTTATACACTCGCGCTCGCAACGGCGCTTTTTTCTTGTAAAAACGAAGCTCCTACTACTGCGGTAGACACAACTCCAAGATATGTGTGGGAAGCTTATAACGACTCTCTAGATATTGCAAAAACGCAAGAACTAGAAAATAGCAGAATGCACCTCAAGCTTGTAAATGCAAAGGGGCTCGATAAAAATGATATTTGGAAAAATCTTAATGGGGAGATAAATACGCTTTCGCGAAAGCGTATCTCAGAAATTTCTCCGCTTATCTTAGAGCAGGATATTCCAACCATTCAAGGGCATATTAAAAATGGCGATTTCTCATACGAGGAACTGACGCTATTTTATTTAAACCGTATTGCCCGTTTTGAAAGTAATAATAATTTAGCGCTTAACGGAGTCATCGCTCTCAATAAAGAAGCGGTGAAGGAAGCGAGAGCACTTGATAATAAAGATAAATCTACCATAGATGAATACTCTGTGTACGGGATGCCTATCCTATTAAAGGACAACATTGGTGCAGTGGGAATGCCTACAACTGCAGGATCTGTTGCGCTTACAGATAATAATGCAGGAGATGCATTTATCACAAAAAGACTCAAGGAAGAAAAAGCAATTATATTAGGTAAAGCTAACTTAAGCGAGTGGGCTTACTTTTTATGTACAGGTTGTCCAGTAGGTTATAGTGCCGTAGGTGGTCAAACTATCAATCCGTACGGTCGTTTACAATTTGAGTCGGGAGGATCAAGTTCTGGATCTGGAGTAAGCGTAGCAGCAAATTATGCAGTGGCCGCTATAGGGTCAGAAACGAGCGGTTCTATATTATCACCTTCTAGTCAAAATAACCTTGTTGGACTCAAACCTACCATAGGTCTTTTAAGTCGTAGTGGGATTGTACCTATCTCTAGTCACCTTGACACACCTGGTCCTATGACAAAGAATGTAGTAGATAATGCGATTGTACTACAAGCGCTCACAGGTAAAGATGCTGCAGATTCTTATAGTTATTCATCTAGTGGTAATTATGTACAAGCTGTTAAAGAAGGGAAACTTGAAGGAAAATATCTTGGTGTTATAAAGGGATACTTGCAAGACAGTACGTATGCGGCTGCCATTGATAAATTAAAGCAAACCAAAGCCATACTCGTTGAGGTGGATATGGAGCGTATCAATATGCCAGGTTTTCTGTCTATCTTAAATATAGATATGAAAAATGATCTACCAGCCTACTATGATGCAGAGGTTGCGCTTTCAGTAAAAAATAGAAATATAGAGGAGCTTATTGTTTTTAATAATCAAGATAGTCTTGCGCGTATTCCTTATGGACAACAATTGTTTGAAGGTATTGTAGCAGATAGCACAACCGCCGTAGAACTTAAAACAATTAAAGAAAGCCTTATGGAGGTTACTCAAGCATATTTTCAAGAAGCTTTGAGCAAGCACCCTGAAGCTGGTGGTCAACTAGACGCCATACTCTCCATAAATAATTATGATGCTGGCTATGCCGCAGCGGCACACTATCCAGCACTTACAATACCTATGGGCTTCACAGCACAAGGCGAGCCTAAGGGAATTACCATTATCACTCCATCTAAGCAGGAAGAAGTGATTTACAATATTGCAGTAGGAGTAGAGAGTACACTTAAAGCTAGAACATTACCAGAAGGATATCAGGAGTAAAAACAATCTAGATGACCAGAAGCTAGCCGCTTTTAGAAAGAAAAACACATATTATAATGAGAAAAAAGTCAGCAGTAAGATGCTGACTTTTCTCGTTTTAGATAGCTTTCTTATTACTATGTTATTTGGCTTATCTTTGCACTCCCTTAAAAGGAATGCTATGCGTACAAAATCATTAAAAAAGAATAAGATAAACGTAGTAACTCTAGGTTGCTCAAAAAACGTTTATGACAGTGAGGTCTTAATGGGCCAGCTCAAAGCAAATGAGATGGATGTTGCCCACGAGGAAGAAGGTAATATCGTCGTGATTAATACTTGTGGTTTTATAGACAACGCAAAAGAGGAGTCTGTAAACACTATTCTTGAGTATGTAAAGCAAAAGGAAGAAGGAGAAGTAGATAAAGTTTTTGTAACGGGATGTTTATCTGAGCGTTATAAGCCGGATCTTCAAAAGGAAATCCCAGATGTAGATCAGTATTTTGGAACAACAGAATTACCTGGATTACTTAAAGCACTTGGGGCAGATTATAAACATGAACTTATAGGGGAGCGTATCACAACTACTCCAAAAAACTATGCATACTTAAAAATAGCCGAAGGCTGTGACCGTCCTTGTTCTTTCTGTGCGATCCCTTTAATGAGAGGAAAGCATAAATCAAAATCAATAGAACACTTAGTTATTGAAGCAAAAAAACTTGCTGCAAATGGAGTAACGGAGTTAATCCTTATTGCGCAAGATCTTACATATTACGGTCTTGATTTATACAAAAAACGTAACCTTGCAGAGCTTCTTGAAAACCTTGTTCAGGTAGAAGGAATTGAGTGGATTCGTTTGCATTATGCATTTCCTTCTGGATTCCCGGTAGATGTACTTGATGTGATGAAACGCGAGCCTAAAGTGTGTAATTATATAGATATTCCACTGCAGCATATTGCAGATCATATTTTGAAGTCCATGCGTCGTGGTACTACGATGGAGAAAACAAATGCGTTGTTAGACCGCTTTCGCGAAAGCGTACCAGGAATGACCATAAGAACTACGCTTATTGTTGGCTATCCTGGAGAAACAGAAGAAGATTTCCAACTCATGAAGCAATGGGTGAAAGATCAACGTTTTGAGCGTTTAGGTTGTTTTACATATTCTCATGAAGAAAATACACACGCATTTAACTTAGAGGACGATGTACCTGAAGAAGTAAAAATGGATCGTGCCAATCAGATTATGGAGATCCAATCACAAATCTCTTGGGAACTTAACCAACAGAAGATAGGGAAGGAGTTTAAAATTGTTGTAGATCGTAAAGAAGGAAACTTCTTTATAGGTCGTACAGAGTTTGACTCACCAGACGTAGATAATGAGGTGCTAGTAGATGCAACAAAATTCTACTTAAAGACTGGAGACTACGCAATGGTAACTATCACAGAGGCCGAAGATTTTGACCTTTATGCAGAACCACTTGTAGCTTTAGAGCGTCCACAAGCGCTGCATGCAAAGCGCGCCACTAAAAAGTAAGAAGCAGTAAGATAATTTATATAAAGCCTTTCGGAACAAATGTTTTGAAAGGCTTTTTTGTGTGTAAGAGTTTCTGCGCAACGCTTACATTTGTAGCATTTATAAACACATTCCCTATGCGTATTACTGGTCTAGTATTTTTTGTTTTAATCTTCTTCACTTCTTGTAAAAAATCTAATCAAACGGAAGTTACGCCAGTAGCAGAGCAGCCTACTCTAGAAGTGGCTACTATCAATGCCTCACTTACTACTATAGAGCTTCCATCTACAGGAAAGTCTCATTTGCCTAGACTCAAGTCGAGTGGTGGTAAAGTACATATGACTTGGGTTGAGCAAGAAGACAAGATGGCAATTTTAAAATATGCTAGTTACGATAGTGCTACCTGGAGCCAACCTAGAACGATTACATCTGGAGATAATTGGTTTGTGAATTGGGCAGATTTTCCTGCATTAGGAATTAACGGAGATTATGTGCTAACTAATATTCTAGAAAAATCTGCAGCGGGTACTTATGATTATAATATCAAACTTCAATTAACTAAGGGTGATAAGGTTATTAAAGATGATTTCCTGCTCAATACAGATGGTGTAGATGCAGAGCACGGCTTTGTATCTATACAATCGTATGATGGAGGTTTTTATGCTAGCTGGCTAGACGGTAGAAATACAAAAAACGAAGACAAGAGTAAAAACCAAATGACCCTACGCAACGCCTACATAGATTTAGCGGGAAATAAAACTCAAGATACAGAGATAGATAATAGAGTCTGTGATTGTTGTAATACTGCAACGGCTATTACAAATAATGGACCAGTTACCGTTTATAGAGATCGCTCAGACACCACACCAGAGATACGAGATATGGCAATCGTACGCTGGGTAGATGGAGCGTGGTCAAAACCTATGGCTATAGGTAATGATAATTGGGAACTTAACGGTTGCCCCGTAAACGGACCTGCAATCGCAACTCAAGAAGAAAATGTGGTGGTGAGTTGGTTTACTGCAGAGGGTGATATTCCTAGAGTTCTTACAGCATTTTCAAATGATAATGGAGCCTCTTTTGGAGGTGCAATCCGTATAGATAACGGAAACGCAATAGGTAGAATAGATACAGATTTTATGAGGGATGGCAGCGCTCTCATCTCGTGGTTAGAGCCAGTTGGTGAAAACGTAGTGCTACAAGTAGCCCGAGTATATGTAGATGGCACACACGATGCCCCAGTGACAGTAACCAATACTTCTGCCGAACGACAAAGCGGCTTCCCGCAACTAGAGGTTGTAGGCGATACGATTTTTGTAGCGTGGACAGACCTTAACGGTGATAACAGCGAGGTCAAGATGATACGCTTTGAGATGGACTAAGCAAATAAACTGATTTCTAGATTAAAATGGTATTCGAAAAGTTTTCTTCCATCCCTAAAGGGTGACTTTTCTTAGAACGTTCCATTCCAATTCCCACCCTTCAGGGCTGGGGAAAGGAATTGGGATCCGAATAGTTTTTGCCCCGTCCCTAAAGGGTGAACTTTTCTTAGAACGTTCCATTCCAATTCCCACCCTTCAGGGTCGGGGGAATAGAGTTGACACAGAAAAGTTTTACCCCATCCCTAAAGGGTGAACTTTTCTTAAAATATTTAGACATCAAAATTACGTAACCTACCCACAACAGTGTCCCTCTTCCAAGAGAGAGTCAGGGAGATGTCCGCAATAGTGAGTAAACTAAAATTTTCCATACTAATTCTATCCATCAATATTAGACATCAAAATTACGTAACCTACCCACAACAGTGTCCCTCTTCCAAGAGGGAGTCAGGGAGATGTCCGCATGAGTGAGAACTAGGTTTTTCCATTCCAATTCCCTCCCTTCAGGGTTGGGGAAAGGAATTGCCAGCCGAAAAGTTTTCCCCCGTCGCTAAAGGGGGACTTTTCTTAGGAAATTGGGCATCTAAAAAACGCGACCTACCCACAACAGTGTCCCTCTTCCAAGAGGGAGTCAGGGAGATGTTCGCAAGAGTGAGTAAACTAGAATTTTTTCCATTCCAATTCCCACCCTTCAGGGGCGGGGAAAGGAATTGGCCGACTGATTCATTGTCGGGGAAAGCAATTGCCAGCCGAAAAGTTTTCCCCGTCCCTAAAGGGTGAACTTTTCTTAAAATATTTAGACATTAAAATAACGCGACCTACTCACAACAGTGTCCCTCTTCCAAGAGGGAGTCAGGGAGATGTCCACAGGAGTGAGTAAATAAACTAAAAATTTCTAACTCCAATTCCCACCCTTCAGGGGCGGGGAAAGGAATTGGGAGACTGATTTAAGCTAGGGCAAAATAAATTGGCAGAATGACTAAGGGTTGGGGAAAGGAATTGGAACAAAAAAAAAGCCCTGAAATACAGGGCATTTTTTTGTTTTAGTAAGCGTTGTATTTACAACCTATACTTCCCATTATTAGTCAAGAAAATAGCATTGGCAAAAAACAACTTCCCATTATGCCAGAAAGCTCTAAAAAGTGGGTCATCTACCATGTAGATTACACTTCCACGTCCCATGCGTTCTTCTCCAAAAATAAGAGACTTGCTCAGTTTTGCTTTTGCATTATCACCTGCAAATCCTGCAACGTTGGTCACTTCTTCTGGAATGTAAGACACGTTAAAACCTTTGTCCAAATATGAATAAGAGTTGCTTCCTAGTTTTAAAGAGTAATAGGTGTCATCGTACCCAAAAGCCATGGGATGTGTAGGATCTACTTTGGTTTTAAAGATAGAACCTGTTATAAAGTTTGTCGTGCTTGCGTTCTCGCGTTCTGCATATGGAATGAGATTATCATCGCTCGAAGTATCGTCTTCGTCACTTGAATTGCTGTTGCGTTTTAAGTTAAATCCAGATTTTTTAGCAAAACTTCCTACAGCATTCGCTATCGCGATTACTTTTCCGCCACCGCGTACAAAATCTTTTACTTTATCTAGCGTACTATCATTCAGCACGCTTCCGTACCAACCGCTAGGCATTACAAGTACGTCAAAATCTTCTAGGTTAATGCGTCCTAAATTACCAGTATCAATTGAGGTAGCTGGATATCCTAGTGTTTGCTCAAAGAAATACCAAGTGGCTCCATAGCTTAATGATGAGGTTCCATCTCCTTTTAATAAGGCAATTTTCGGCGGATTGATGAGCTTCATAGATGATGATCCAAAGTCAGGTCCGGAGGTCGAAAATGAAGTGTTAGTTGCATTAAGGGTCCTGTTATGCTTTCGCGAAAGCGTATTTACAACCTCATTAAAATCTGTACGTCCTTTGTTATCACTTTTTGTAATTACTAGCGATCCTCGCTCATAAGAGATACCATTATTTGCAAAAGGCTTTTCTGTAAAACGTACTTTAATACCTTCTTTTAATAGCGCAGCAAGTAGCTTTGCATCTTCAAGGCTATTCCACTTTGCGATATAACCTGCTGCATTTGCATTCAGGTTTGAGTTGTTTGTAGTAAAAGGATTTGCCGCATTTGCAGTAACTAGTGATGTGCTTGCTACAGCATTAAGTCCATAAGCGTGTGGTAAACTCCAGGCAGTAATGTCGTAGGTAAGTGGTGTGCTCAGTTTTGCATCTGGCTCAAGAAGCGCTTTTACCATTTTACCTTTTGGCTGATTAGTACTCACGACCATTGCCATGTCATAACTCATGCTTCCTTGACCGTTTGAGATATAAGAAAATCCTGAGGCTTTCCCGTTTGATGAGAAGCCATATTTGATCTCGTGTCTGTCTAGCAGTGTTGCAAGTTCTTTAAGATTGTCTAGATTTCCAGAAAGTACGTAGCTTTTATATTTAAGGCCGCTTGTATTAAAGTAGTCTTTAAACTGGGTGTTGAGTTTACCAGCATTGGCAGAAGATATTTCTATAGTAGAAAGTCCTGTGGTTTTATGATGTGCCACACGATCTACAAGTGTAAGTTCAAAACCTTGATCTGTATCTATTCCTAATCCTGCACGACCGTGACCGGCTTGCTCGTAGGTCATCCCTATTGCACCCATAAACATAGGGTACGTATCTCCGTATGATGGATAGAGTAAGTCAAAACTCTCTCCGGTAAAAAATAGCCAACCTTCTTTATCAAAATAGCGAGCGTGGTTTTTTCCTATTTCTACTTGGAATTCTTGTTGCCAGTCTGTGATGATCTCATTAAAAGGCTCTGCTGCTGGAGCAAAGTAATAAGGACTATTAATGCCTTGCTCGTGAAAGTCTACATGCACATGCGGCATCCATTTATTGTAAACTTTTAATCGTTGCTGTGATTCTACTTGAGAAGCCCAAGCCCAATCACGGTTTAGGTCAAAAAGGTAGTGATTAGGTCTTCCTCCTGGCCACGGCTCATCATGCTCTGCAGCTACTTGAGCTGGATCGTAAGGTGTAGATGCCACTTGGTTAAACCAGTTTGAATAGCGATCACGTCCATCTGGATTTACACAGGGATCTATAATCACCACAGTGTTTTCAAGCCAATCTTTTTTTGTAGTAACAAGCTCATAAAGGGTAGCCATAGATGCCTCTGTTGAGGAAGCTTCATTACCATGTACGTTATAAGAAAGCCATACAATCGCCTTATCTGCCGCACCAGAGTTGCCAGAGGCAATACCTGTTTGCTCAAGATTTGCTTTACGTATGTTTTCTAGATTGTTGTGATTTGCTGCTGTTGTGATAACTGCATAAGTAAGAGGTCTGCGCTCATTTGTTTTACCATATGTTTGATACGTTACTAGGTCACTATTTTCCGCAACATGCTCAAAGTAACGCACCACATCTGAGTGGCGTGAGAACTGTGTTCCTATCTCGTAGCCCAGAAATTCTGATGGAGATTGTACTTGTGCAGTGAGTAATGTTGTGAGGAATAAGGCGACAAAAAAGCTGTAAATTCTGTGCATTTGGTTGGTTTTTAGCAAAAGCTAAAGCTATAAAAAGAGCTCGCCGCAAATCAGCGTTTTAACGTTTTTTTGGGAAAACTCGCTATTTAACGGATTTATCTTTACTATCTAAACCATAATTTATGCCAACTGACTGTCTGCCGTACCGTGAAACTGGGTATTTTTCTAATCTTATCACAAACTATCTAGATCAAGAAGAAGCACTTAAGCCCTTTTATCACAGATTTCCTACAGCAGATAATCTTATCAAACAGGCAGAAGAGAAGGGGCAATTTTTTAGTCCGCTTTCGCGAAAGCGTTTATATGATTCCCTCATCGCGCAATATAAAAATACAAACACCTCTGCCGAGACGCAGCTCAACTTAGAGCATCTAGCCAGCGAAAATACCTTTACCATCACCACAGGGCACCAGCTCAATTTATTTACCGGGCCGCTCTACTTTTTATATAAAATTATCTCTGTCATTAATCTCTGCAAGGAGCTTAAAGAGAAAGATCCAGACCGCAATTATGTACCTATTTACTGGATGGCGACAGAGGATCACGATTTTGACGAGATTAACTACTTCAATTTCCAAGGCAAAAAAGTACATTGGAATCGTGAGGACGGTGGCGCCGTAGGCGAACTCTCAACCGAAGGACTGGCGGAAGTATTAGCATTATTTAAAACACAGCTAGGGACTTCAAGAAATGCAGAGTACCTCTCAAAACTTTTTAGTGATGCGTATCTCAATCACGATAACCTGGCAGATGCAACGCGCTATCTGGGTAACGAGCTTTTTGGTGAGTACGGCCTTGTCATTGTAGACGGGAATGATGCGGGACTCAAAGAGCTATTTGCTCCTTATGTACAACGAGAATTGTTTGAGGGCGTGTCGCACGCAAAGGTGACAGAGCAAACCGAGCAACTCACTACGCTAGGGTATGCAGAGCAAGTACACCCTCGTGAGATAAACTTGTTTTACATAAAAGAGGGCATACGTGAGCGTATTATCAAAGTGGATGATATGTATGTGGTAAATGATACAGATATCCGCTTTCGCGAAAATGAGATACTCGACGAGCTTGCTAACCACCCAGAACGGTTCTCGCCTAACGCCTTGCTGAGACCACTTTTTCAAGAAGTGATTTTACCGAATCTCTGCTATGTAGGTGGAGGCGGAGAGCTGGCGTATTGGTTCCAGCTCAAAACATATTTTGATGAAGTGGGAGTTCCATTTCCGGCATTATTGCTTCGTAACTCGGCATTAATACGTACCGAAAAGCAACGTACAAAGGCTGAAAATCTAGGCGTGTCGTTGCCAAATTTGTTTCTAAAACAAAACGAACTCATTAACCGAAAGGTGCGTGCCATCTCAAATATAGAGATAGACTTCTCTGCACAACGCAGCTTTTTAAGAGAGCAGTTTAAAGCAATGCACTTACTAGCCGAAGAGACAGACGCTAGTTTTATAGGAGCCGTAAAAGCACAAGAGGTAAAACAACTCAAAGGTTTAGAAAACTTAGAAAGTAGATTGCTGCGCGCACAAAAACGTAAGCTAAGTGATCACGTACAGCGTCTAGTAGATTTACAAAACGAAGTATTCCCAATGCAAAGCCTGCAAGAAAGAAACACCAACTTCTCACAGTTTTATCTAGAATTTGGCGAGCAATTAATCCCTGAACTAGTAAATGCTCTTGAGCCATTAGGAGGAGAGTTTACGGTGGTTACTTTGTAGGGGATAGATGAGAGAAGAAGCTATCAAAAAATACTATTTGGGATTTGGTGTTTTGAATCTTATTCTTTCTTTGCTTTCGATTTTATTTTCGAGTGAGGAGAGTTTAATAGCTCGTTTTCAGTTTATGATATTAATCAATTTGTTATATCACATACTGTTTGGATTTTTTGCATTTATCTCAATAATGTCACTGCCATTTAAAAATGATTTTGAGAAATACGCCGTAACCTCAATTATTTGGTTTTTTATGATTTTTGGATCAATCCTTTTAATTGTTATGTGCATTTTATTGCTTCATAACGCTTTTCAAATTGGTGAGTATGACGTTTGTTTTGGTGTAATTGTTCCTTTGGGTTTCTTTCTTGGTATATACTTATCTTGGGTTAAAGTGAGAAAATATCTGGGATAATTATTTATTTTGAATTTATCATCTTTTTTATAGAGTCAGAATCTACATGAAGAGATTCTAGGATATATTTTGCATAATTTTTACTAGATATTTTAAATATATCAAACTGCTCTAATAGACCTGTTCGAAACAATCTCTCATTGACTGTCATAGAAGATAAACCTTCAATGTTAGAAATTCCTTCATTTACCTTTTTTTGTAAATTGAACCACTCTAGTTGGTTTTCTATACGTTTTATTATAACGGAATCTTCATCATTATATATATCCCTTAAATTATAAGTTGGTCGTGATGAGTTGTTTTTAATGAATTCATTAATACCAGGATTAAATATGGCTTGACCAAATCGTTGATCTGGATATCTTTCAAGATAGCTTGATAATATGTCTAAAATGAGTTTGTGTTCTTTTTTCATCTTGTAAATTTATTACCCCAACTGCCTTATCCCCTCATAAGCCACAATTCCCACGGCATTTGCAAGATTTAAGCTTCTGATGTGTTCATTAAATAATGGGATTTTATAAAGTTGGTCGGGGTGTTTTTCGGTGATTTCTTTTGGGAGTCCTTTAGATTCTTTTCCAAAGATTAGAAATAGATCATCCTCAAAAGGAATGTTATAATGTGATTTTGTGCCGTGACTGGAAAGAAATATCATTTTCGCGAAAGCGTTCTCTTTAAAAAACATGAAAGTTACTATTATAATTACATGTATAGGCATTTGATAATATCAATGAGAACTACAAGGTTTATGCAATCTATCTATACATAAAGATTCTACGTTGCTTTGAAAGTAACACGCTCAGCATGAACCTTTAATATTCCTTTTTAACGTTATATTTTCCTTTTCATCAGCTTATTTGTATGTAAAACATTGATTTTAAGGATATTGAATTTATTTATTGATTTTTTCCTTTTTAGCGTTCTAATTTCCCGCTCATCTCTTTTTAATTGTAAAAACGTTCCATGCAGGTGCATCTTTGTGCCATTATTAAACGTAAACAATTACATAAATATTTAAAAAATGAAAAAATCAATTTTATCTTTAGCTATTGCTGGAATGGCAATTTTAGGATCTTGCTCATCAGATGAGGAAACCGTTGAAGCAACATCAATTCCTACTGTAGAAACCGCGGTGAGTACTAGTACCTTTAGAATTACATTGCGTAATGCTATTAATTTCTTAAGTGCAGACACTATAGGAGATGCGCCTTTAACTACAACAGGGCAGACCTATGTAACTACATTTAAAGCACCTAAAGGAACGTACTTGAGCTTTGCAAATATGTTTGCTCAAAGTAATGACTGGTTTTTTGCTCCTGCTAGCACGGGCATTAAATTATGGGATAACATGGTGCCACTTACTGGAGATATCTCAGATCAAATTATAGTTTGGGATGCAGGAAGTGAGGAAGAGGAAGATTTTCTTACAGATTTTCCTAATACCATGTTTACCGCACCAAATCAAAGCGAGCCAAACTCAGGTCCTGCAGATGATAATAATAACGTAAGAAACACAGGACGCAATATACGTAACTACCTAACGGCAAATCTAGCGTATGACCCTTCTTCAAAGGAGTTTACTCTTACCATTACAAAGGCAAATAGAGAAGCACTCCATAATCCTGGATTTATTACCCCTGGTATCTTGGTGATACATACGCAAGACAATGCACTATTTGTTGCAAATGAACCACTTCTCAATAATGGTCTAGAAGGTCTTGCAGAAGATGGCTCTCCTGCAGCAATATATGAATGGTTTACAGAGGTGGGTAGCACTGGTGCTCCTTTAAGATTATCATCTTCTTACTCCGTATTATCTCCTGCTGTTGCTTATGTGCATGATGGAGAACAGACACCTTTATTCACAAATGGAGAAGCTATAACAACAGATAATGGCTTAGAGGAGCTTGCAGAAGATGGATCTAATGAAATTGCTTTTAATTACTTAAATGCAATGGATAATGTTACTGCCATGCGCACTACTACACCTGCTACTCCTGGAGAATCTATGGTAATAGAAATTGAAGCAGCTCCTGGGCAGCGACTTAACTTTGCAACAATGCTTATTTCTTCAAATGATTGGTTTATTTCAAACAATCAAGCTGGTATTACCCTTTTTAATGAAGACGGAACGCCTAAAAGCTCTTTTGATATAAGCAAGAATTATTTATATGATGCAGGTACAGAAGTTGATCAAATTGTAGGTCAAGGTAATGGGCAACCTATGGGTGGCAATGTTGCTGTGGCAGATGATGCAGATACAACTGTGAGAAGAGTAAGAGCACTAGATGATGTACAGTTTGGTAAAGGTATAATAAGCTCCCCTGCAGGAGTTACTCAGTACTTAGATGAAAGAGGAGGTTATAACTTAATTGAAGTTACAGTAGCATTAATAAATTAATTGTTTGGTTTAGTTTGATTTGTTCGAAAATTGCGTTCTGTTATGGAACGCAATTTTTTTTTACTATTTTTTCTGAGTATCCATAACTTTTGCATTAAAATCAGTTTTCTCAAAAAAACAAAGCGTTTAATGATTTGAAATGATGACTGTACTAGTTGCTTTCTTGAGAAGTATTCTTGAAACTACTAGAAATATATGTTGTTAGTTATCGCTTTCGCGAAAGCGTAACCTTCTATGAATTAAAATTATAAGCAAGGTGCTTTTTTAATTAATAAAACTTTCGGTCGTTAGTCAGTGTTTTTTTTAAAAGTTAACTGTCTTATCCCCTCATAAGCCACTATTCCCACTGCATTTGCAAGATTTAAACTTCTGATGTGCTCGCTAAATAATGGGATCTTATAAAGTTGGTTGGGATATTTTTCAGTGATTTCAATAGGGAGTCCTTTGGACTCTTTCCCAAAAACGAGAAATACCTCTTCTTCAAAAGGGATATCGTAATGTGATTTTGTACCGTGACTGGAAAGAAATACCATTTTCGCGAAAGCGTTCTTCTTAAAAAAGTCTTCTGTACTATCATAATACTGTACGTCTAGATGCTGCCAGTAGTCAAGACCTGCGCGTTTAAGGCGGGTGTCGTCTATCTCAAAACCAAAGGGTTTTACAAGGTGCAACTTGCAGCCAGAACCGAGGGCAAGCCTACCTATGTTACCTGTGTTGTTTGGGATTTCTGGATGTATGAGTACAATATTGAGCATAATGGCTGCTTGATGGGATGTATGGTGTATAAATGGTGTGTGAGATACTAATGTTATCACAAAAACTAAAGCATGTCACGGGCTAAAACCCCCGTCTACAGTATCTTTATCCAAAAATAGCATTTTGAGAGTAAACTACTTCCCCCAAACATTGATATATCTTATTGCCATCGTACTTTTTACGGTAGGTAATACACAGACGGCACAAGCACAGGATTTTGAAAAGATTAAAGAGTTCTTTACGTTTCACCCAAACCACAAGGCTGTTGCAAAAGATAGTACTTTATATGCATCTAAGTTTATAGCGGCACCAGTAATGAGCTACAGCCCGGAGACAAATTTTGCCTTTGGAACGGGAGCAAAGTATCTGTTTAAATTTAACGGTAGTGGGGAGGAGACGCGTGTGTCTAATATGCCTATCACGCTGCAGTACACACTCAATAGTCAGTTTTTTGTTTATTCTGGATTTGAGATTTTTACAAACCAAGAGAAGTGGGTGATAGAGGGTAATATCCTTTTTCAAAATTACCCAAGACTGTTTTATGGTTTTGGCACAAACTCACCAGAAAGTGCAGAGGAGGAGTATAATTATTACCAGTTGCTAGTGGAGCCTATCTTTCTAAAACAGGCTTTTACACGTTACCTTTTTGTGGGTGCTGGTGTGCGATTTAATCATATTTACTCTGTTGATATAGAAGAGGGCGGACTAATAGATCAAACTAGACCTACGGGTTATGATGGATCTACATCGCTAGGTGTTGAGGTTGCAGCACTGTATGATAACAGAAACAATGTGCTGAATGCTCAAAATGGATGGTACCTAGAGACCACGAGAGGTCAATATTTTGAGGCGCTTGGAGGTACACATAACTTTGATTTGACACGTTTTGATTTAAGACATTACACAAAGCCATTTGCAGATAAGGATGATATTCTTGCGTTCCAGATGGTGGGAAGATTTACTCGTGGTGACTTACCGTTTTCTGAGTTTTCTTTTCTTGGAGGTAGTGAGATTATGCGTGGTTATAGAGAAGGCCGTTATGTAGGTAGAGATTTACTTGCAAGCCAGGTAGAATATAGAAAGACGTTTAAGAACTCTCGTTTTGGCGCTGTATTATTTGCCGGTGGAGGTGATATCTATAATGATGTGAGCGATTTTCAGTTCAAGAACTTAAAGCCTACCTATGGAGGTGGTCTTCGTTTTATGATAGATAAGGAAGAGCGTCTCAATCTTCGTTTTGATGTAGGTTTTGGTAGAGGCTCTAGTGAGTTTTACTTAGGAATCGCAGAGGCATTTTAATAGCTACCAGCCAGTTTAATTTGCATCATTTTATTTTTAGGGATAGGAACAAAATTTCTATATTACTCTGAAAATAATCTAGATACGATGCTTAAACCTGTACTCTTTTTTCTTACCATTTTTTTAGTTTGTAGTTGTGCTCAACAACAAGAACCAGAAGTTGCCATAAACCCGGAAACTTACTGGGGAGAAAATCCTTGGCCAGACATTAGAAAGAAGCGTATTAGCCAGCTATTACCGCAAGCGCTCAAAACTGCAGAGGTAGATTGCTGGATGACCATTTGTAGAGAAAATAATAATGACCCCATTGCAGATCATATAGGAGGAGAAAATGCTGGTGGTACCGCCGTATTTTTATTTTATAACGACGCAACTGGTTTTCACTCTAAAGTGTTCTCACCTTCTGGAGAAGCAACTGCGCTAGATGATCTAGATATACACGAGGAAGTCGTGAGTGTTGAACGAGGAACATCAGCCATCGAGCAAGCCTCAGATTTTATCAAAACAAAAGATTTTAAAAGTATTGCGGTAAACACATCTTCAAAAAATGTGATGGCAGACGGACTTACGCATACACAGTATGAAGAAATCGCTAGTGCCTTAGGTAACGAAACTTTAAAACTAGTATCCTCTGAAGAGGTGGTGTATGAGTGGTTATCTATAAAGCTACCAGAAGAAGTTGCCATTTTAAAGAAAGCTGCAAAGCTCACTGCCCAGTGGCAGATTGAAGCCTACGAGCAAGTAGTACCTGGCACCTCTACAGATGCAGATATTGCAAAATATTTAAAACAAAGAATGACCGAGTATGGCGTGACAGATGGATGGGCACCTGCTCAAAATCCTAATGTAAATTCTGGGCCAGACCGCGGGCACTCGCACGCTACAGATAAAGTAATTATGCCTGGTGATGTGATACAAATAGATTTTGGCATCAAAGTATATGACAGGTGGGTGACAGATATACAGCGATTTGCATATGTTTTAAAAGAAGGTGAGAGCGAAGCTCCAGATGAGATTATGCACTACTGGGAAAGTTCGAGAGCTGGAAATAGGGCAGCACTGGCTGCGATGAAACCTGGCGTAAAAGGAGTAGATGTAGATAGAGCCCAGCGCGTTCTTATGGAAAAAGCAGGGTCTGATTATGTGATGTGGAGTACGGGCCACCCAGTAGGCTATGTCGCTCACGATGTAGGACCTAATCTAGGAGGTTCTCAAGCATCGCACGTGAGACCAGCCTCAGAAAAAGTAATCAAGGAAGGGATGACGTTTGCCTTTGACGGTTTTCACTCTTGGAAACTAGCAGACGGCGGTGTAAAAACAATGTCTGTTGAGGAGATGGCCGTAGTAACAGAAAATGGAGCGGAGTATCTTATCGCTCCACAAGAAGAACTTGTTATTATTTCAAATTAATTATCTAGGCAAAAAACCAGTAATCTTTCACCGCTTCTTTGCCCCAAGAATCGAGTAGTGCTTGTATTTCCTTTTTTCCATCTGGAGAAGAAACTACAATCATAATCTGCGCATTTTCTATAGATGGAACATCTGTAAAAGATTGCATACGTACATCATAAATGTCTTTACCTATCTGTTTCTCATTATTTGAAACCCAGTGAAAGGTGTCATTATACGATTGTAAAATCTTAGCCATATCTTTACCGTTGCGGCCTGCGCCCCAGAGTACTAGTGGTCGTGTGTTGTCACGATCTATCTCATAGAAGAAACGCATTTTCATATCAAAATAGCGATTGTCTTTATACTCATCCCAAGTACGTGAGATACGGTTAGAGCGATCACGCCA
Source organism: Dokdonia sp. Dokd-P16 (assembly GCF_003095655.1). Lineage (NCBI taxonomy): Bacteria > Pseudomonadati > Bacteroidota > Flavobacteriia > Flavobacteriales > Flavobacteriaceae > Dokdonia > Dokdonia sp. Dokd-P16. Next base: position 466,149 of record NZ_CP029151.1, on the reverse strand, counting down.
GTGGTGAAGTATCGCATCTACGCCTACAACCTTGAGTCCGTGTTTATACATACGGAAACACAAATCATAATCTTCTGGATAGATAACAGGATCAAAAGCACCTACGGCATCAAAATCATCTTTATGAATCATCCAGCAATGTGACGGGATAACACACTCTTTATAAATTTGCTGGTAGTGTGTGCTTGTTCTCGCCACCTCATTAAGCCAGCGCTCATAGCGTAAAAAACCGTCACCTACCTCGCCCTCATCTACAAAGTGCTCTGTACCTCCAGCAATCACGTGCCCTTTTCCATACTTATGCCATTCATCTACTAATAGCTGAATTTTATAATCCGGCATTTTATCATCCGAGTCCATCCTGTTGAGCAGGGTTCCGCGTACTTCTCTGTATCCACATTGCAATGTAGGGATGAGTTTATAGCCGTCACTGTCAAAAACACGAACGCGTGCATCTTGCTTTGCAAATGCTGCAAGAATCTCTGGAGTTTCATCTGTACTGTGATCATTTACAGCAATAAGTTCCCAGTTTTGATACGTCTGGTTGATAATGGAGTTTATGCAATCGTGTAGGTATGGAGCCGTGTCTTTTACGGCCATTATGATAGATACGAGGGGTTGATTTACTGCCACGATTTTGGTAGGTTTTTTGTGATTTCTATAGGGTCAAAAGTACTACTTTCTCTCGCGCCGTGTTCAGTCACCCATTTTGCGGTTTCTCGTAGTCCTTGTGCAAGTGTTGTGGCTGGTTTTGGAGTAAAGATTTCTGTAAATTTTGAGTGGTCTGCATAGGCGTGTATCACTTCCTCGCGTTGCTCTAGGTGGTTGATGGTCACCTCTTTTTTCATAGCAAGTCCTACTTCTTTAGCTAGTTTGTTTACCGTGTTTTCGGTATCTGCGCCTATGTTAAAGATTTGGTTATCCGCTTTCGCGAAAGCGTAACTAGCCGCAATATAAGGTGCGACATCATCTATGTAGGTAAAAGCACGGGTTTGATTTCCGTCGCCAAAGATGGTAAGCGGTTCGTCCTTTAATATCTGATTCATAAATATACCCACCACATTGCGATACTTATCTCCGATATTTTGTCCAGGCCCATACACATTGTGCGGGCGAAAGATAATATAGTCTAGCCCAAACATTTTATGTGCATTATCCAGATCCATCTCTACCGCATATTTTGCAATACCATAAGGATCTTCTGGTTGTGGTTTTTGAGATTCCTTGAGCGGTAATTCTTGAGTTCCATATACAGCAATAGAGCTTGTAAAGATGAACTTCTTTATGTTGTGATTAACCGCAGCATTAATGAGGTTGATGCTCCCAATGAGGTTATTCTCGTAGTTGAACTTACGTATGAAATGGCTTAATCCTTCAGCAGCATATGCAGCTAGGTGATACACGTAGTCAAAATTATATTGATTAAATATAGCGTCAATAAGTGAGACATCTGTGATAGAGCCATTGATAAATGTTGCGCCTTCTGGAATGTTATCTTCAAAACCACCAGAGAGATCATCAAGTATTACGACTTGATGTTTTAAATCTAGTAAATGACGAGCAACGTGGCTTCCTATAAAGCCAGCGCCACCGGTAACTAATGAGGTTATTTGCATACTGCAAACTTAGAAAAAGGAATTGAGAGGAGTGTTGTTTTGCTTTCGCGAAAGCATAAAAAAACCACCTTTTACAGTGGTCTTTTATATTTTATCTCTTGCTTGCTCTCGCTTGCTTGAAGTATTTAACAGGAGGAAAGAGCATCCCAAAAGATTCTCCATCTCCTTTTCCTAGGTGTTTGTGGTGCATCTTGTGGGCACGCCTTAGTGCTTTTCCATACCATCCATTTGCGTTACGAAATAACTTGAAACGCTGGTGTATAAATATATCATGTACTCCAAAGTATGCAAGACCGTAAGCAAAAATGCCCAGACCTATAGGAAGACCTATCCACACGCCTTCATACCGCCATAATAAGAAACAGCCTATTGAAACTAGTGCATAAAAAATAAAGAAGAGGTCATTTTTTTCCCACCAAGAGTTGTGTTTTTTGTGGTGATGATCTTGATGAAGTGACCATAAAAAGCCGTGCATCACATATTTATGTGTTGCCCAAGCTAGAAATTCCATTACGACGAATGTCATTACAAAAACGAGTATCCAAAGAAATGTTTGCATTAGTATAAGGTAAATTTTAAATGAGGTTTAAACGATATTTCACATAGCTACGAGCCAGTAGACTTGCTTTTACATAGTCTGGTACTCGTACGCGTGTATTTTTAATTTCGGCAGAAGGTACTTTCTTAAGTTTAGTAAGCAGCTTTTTGTAATATCTAAAAGCTGTGTACACTCCAAACTTAGCTTCTATAGGTAGTCTGTTGATTCCTGCAAGACCTTTTGCAAAGTCTTCTTCTATATCTGCAATGATGCTTTGCTTTGAAGCTTCGTCAAGTTCGTGCAGGTTTGTATCTGGAAAATAGGTTCTACTTAGTCCTTCAAAATCTGCTTTGAGATCACGTAAGAAGTTTACCTTTTGAAAGGCAGAGCCTAGACTCATGGCGCTTTCCTTAAGAGATTCATATTGCTCTTTATCCCCTTGCACAAAAACGGTAAGGCACATGAGGCCTACTACATCTGCGCTTCCATAGATGTACTCTCTGTACTCTGCATCAGTCAAGTAGTCTGACTTTGTAAGGTCAAGACGCATACTTTTCATAAAAGCATCTATGTGCTCTTGTTCTATGTCAAACTTGTGTACCGTCTCTTGAAAAGCATTGAGAATCGGGTTTAAGCTTATCTTGTCTTCTAAAGCATTTTTAAGATCTTGATCAAAACGCTCAAAAAGAAGCGCTTTATCATAATCATGAAAAGAGTCTACAATCTCATCTGCAAAGCGTACGAAACCATAAATATTGTAAATGTCCTGTCTTATTGACGGCGCAAGCATCTTTGTAGCGCTGGCAAACGAAGTGCTATAAGATTGGGTAACAACCTTTGCACAACTTCTGGAAACGGTGTCAAATAATGATTTCATATTAACTTTTAATTTTTGCTATAAGTTGAGATGTTAACTTTCCAGATATAAGAGCTGGTGGTACGCCAGGACCAGGAACCGTTAACTGACCAGTAAAATACAAATTTTTCACTTTCTTACTTCGTAAATTAGGTCTAAGAAATGCAGTTTGTTTTAAGGTGTTTGCCATTCCGTATGCATTACCTTTAAAGCTATTGTATTCGCTTATAAAATCTTTAACGCAAAAAGATTCATTAAATAATATGTGACTTCTAAAATCTTGACCAGAAAGTCGCTCTAGCCTTTCCATTATAATGTCAAAATATTTATCTCTAAGTGACTGTGTATCTTCTACTCCTGGTGCTATTGGTATCAAGAAAAATCCATTTTCTTTACCAGCTGGAGCCATAGTCTCATCACTTATGGATGGAAAATTTGCGTAGAATAATGGTTCCTTAGGCCAGGCAAGATCGTCATAAATCGTTCTTGCGTGTTCATTAAAATCCGTATCAAAAAATAAATTATGATGAGCCACTTTTTCAAATTTCTTGTCAAATCCTACATAAAATAGGAGGGAGGATGGTGCAAAAACTCGGCTATCCCAGTATTTTTCTGAATACTGACGATCCGAAGGTTCTAGTAGAGTCTCTGTATGGTGATAGTCTGCGCCACTTACTACGATGTCTGCATTAACCGTTTCTCCATTGACAACAATCCCTTTAGTTACTCCGTTTTCTACAATAATCTTTGACACTCCAGCATTAGTATGCATAGTTACACCTAGACTTTCGGCTAGTGATATCATTCCTTGAATAACAGAATGCATACCACCTTTAGGGTGCCAAGTTCCTAAGCCAAAATCTGCATAGTTCATAAAGCGATAAAAAGCTGGCGTCTTGTCTGGTTTTGCACCAAGAAATAGCACTGGAAATTCTAAAATAGAAACAAGTTTCTCATTTTTAAATGCTTTGCGCACATCGTCACTTATCGTTTTGAAAAATTGTGCAACTCGTACGGCAGTTTCCGGTGTTACTAGTTCAAATGGAGAAAGGCCAGGTTTATTTACTACATCATTAATAGCAATGTCATAATTAACCCCTGCTTCTTTGATAAATTTCTTTAATGCTGGTGAGCTGCCCGGTTCTATACGTTCAAATTCTATAGCAATTTTATCAAGGGTGTCACCTATGGTCACAATCTCATCTGCAAACCAAACATGATATGCAGGGTCCAGTTTTTCTAAGCTGTAATAGTCTGATACCTTCTTTCCAAAATCTCCGAAGAATTTTTCAAAAATATCAGGCATCCAGTACCAGCTAGGGCCCATGTCAAAGGTAAATCCATCACGTTTGAGCTGTCTTGCTCGTCCTCCTAGCGTACTGTTTTTTTCATAAAGGTGAACCTCATTTCCCGATTTGGCAAGATAACTTGCTGCAGATAGAGAGGAAAATCCAGAACCTATGATTATAATTTTTTTATGCATATGATGGGGTAGACTGTTTTATAACATTTACAAACTCTCTTATGCTAAGCATAATATGAATGTTTGAAGGTATTTTACTTTCATCTATTTTACTTGTCATTGCGCCTAATACGTATAAATCTAATTTCTGATTTTCAAAAACAGCATTAAAATCTTCAAAATATTGAGGAATCTCACTTTCTAAAGGATTAACAGTGAAATAAGATGCAAAAGATAGATTAGGATGGTTAACTGAAAGATACTTCAAATTTGAAAGCATGATACTTTGCCCTAAGTAAATAACTTTATATCCATGAGAAACTAATTCGTAATTAAGAAATAACAGTCCTAATTCGTGTATTTCGTTCTCAGGCAGAAAAAGCGCAAATGTCTTCTCTTTTAACGGTGGGACACTGATTTGTGTTTTTTCAATATTAATAAGAATTTTATGCTTAATGAGATTGAATATAAAATGCTCATGCGATGGGTTGATCGTATCTGTTTGCCATAATAGTCCAATCTCATGAAGTAGTGGTATAAAAACCTCGTAAAATATATCTACAAAGGGTTTTGTCTCATTGAGCGCATTGTAGGTTTTATGAAATAAGTTTTGATCAAAATTCATCATTGCTATTTTAAAAGAATTAATAGCATGATTCTCACTAGACTCATTAGATTCAGAAATTAAGCTTGCAACAAGTACTGCTATTTCTTTCGTAGAGTGACGGGCAATTTTTGAGATTTTGTATTTATGCTCCGTAAGAAAAACTACATTAAGTAATTTTTGTAAATCGCTTAGTGCATATGTTCTAATATTGGTGTCCGTACGTTGTGGTTCAAGGAGTCCATATCTTTTTTCCCATATACGTATAGTATGCGCCTTAATGCCACTTAGGCCTTCAAGGTCCTTTATACTAAATTTTGTCTTTACAGCATTTTTCATAAAACTCCTTATTTATATGTAAAAGTATGGAATTAAATTATTTTGTTTAACCTATGAGTATTAAAATTTAAACAAAGTTTATGAAAATGTAGTTACGCTTTCGCGAAAGCGTGATAATTTAAGGAAGGAATTAGTTTGATGAACCTACTGAAGCCTTAGAGCTTAATGGATTGTATGGTATCTATGGAAGAAATGTAATAAAAAAGAGAGTTAATCATATGATCAACTCTCTTTGTACCCGGAATGGGACTTGAACCCACACGCAACTAGTGCACACGGCCCTCAACCGTGCCTGTCTACCAATTTCAGCACCCGGGTAGATAAGCGGCATTTTATCAATGCGGGTGCAAATATAAAATGTTCTTGTGAGACTCTAGAGTGAATCTAAAACTATTTTTAAGGGTTGTTGAATTTAAAGCATAAAAAAACCTTCATCTAGTGATGAAGGTTTATATTCATAAAGTGACCTGGCCGGGGCTCGAACCCGGGACCCTCTCCTTAAAAGGGAGATGCTCTACCAACTGAGCTACCAGGTCGTCATTTTAACGAGGGTGCAAATATAAAGTCTTCTTTCGAAACTCAAAGCATAATCTCAAATTATTTTTTGAATTTTTTTGCATAAAAAAACCTCCATCTTTTGATGGAGGTTTGCACTTATCAAGTGACCTGGCCGGGGCTCGAACCCGGGACCCTCTCCTTAAAAGGGAGATGCTCTACCAACTGAGCTACCAGGTCATTGCCTCATTGCGGGTGCAAATATACATCTAATTAATTCTTATTTCCAAACCTTTTAAATAAAATTTTCATTCTTTTTTTTAGTTTAATATATACCTTTGTTTTTCAATAAGTTCGCATATGAAATATTTTTTAATGGGGTACATGGGGTCAGGAAAATCAACCATTGGACCACTACTCGCTGAAGCACTTTCTTACAAATTTTTAGATTTTGACACCTATGTAGAAGAGGCAGAGGGCAATAGTATCTCAGAAATATTTAAAAATAAAGGTGAAATTTATTTTAGAAAAGCCGAAACAAGACATCTAAAAGCGTTAATTGACGAGAATGATGACGATATAGTAGTCGCTTTAGGAGGTGGAACACCTTGTTATGGAAACAATTTGCAGCTCATTAAAGAAGCAAATACAAAGACAATGTACCTTAATTGGAACTTTAAAGTACTTGCAAATAGATTATGGGAGGCAAAAGAGAAGCGACCATTGATTGCTAGCATGCAATCACTAGAAGATCTAGAAGACTATATAAGAAAGCATTTATTTGAGAGAGGGTTTTATTACAACCAAGCGGATGTTGTGATTAAAGTAGAAACCCAATCACCAGAAACATTAACTGCCGAAATTTTAAAGAAACTACTCTAATACAGCAGTGTCGTTGCCTTTTCTAAAGGTAACTTTTACAGATTCATTAAGTGATGTACTTAAAGAGATTCCTTTAAAGTCTGCCTTTACTGGGTACTTTTTGTGATTTCTATTTACTAGTACAGCTGTCTTAAATCTCTTTAAAGGCACATCTAGAAAATGTTTTACGCCATATACGAGTGTAGTTCCAGAATTGAGAACATCGTCTATAAGAATTACAGATTTGTTTTGATATTCACTTGCTGGAAGACTCGTCTGTACAGTACCTAGCGGATTTTTCTTATCCATAGTCACTTTGCAAAGGATTGTCCTGAGAGGAGATATTTCTGCGAGCACCATAGCGAGACGTTCGGCAAATTTGTAACCGTTATCTGCAATACCTGCTAGAATCACTTCTTCTTCATTTGCATTGCTTTCGTAGATTTGAAAGGCAATGCGCTTTGTTTTATGAGCTATTGCTTGATGATCTAATATTTTCTCCAGTTTAACTTTCATATCTGTGCTAGCTTATGGGTTAAAGATATTCAATTAACCTACTATTCTTCTTCATCGCTTTTAAAAAAATCGTCATTGTTGTAAATCTCATCAATGCTTCTTCTGTCTTTTTTAGTAGGACGACCCACTCCTTTCTTGCGATAATAATCTTTTGAGTATTTGAGCAATTCTAGTTTCTCTAGATTTTCCTTAGGAGTTTTGTCGCGCACATACATGCCTACTAGTTTTGCACCCAGTCTACTTTCAGGGAGGTCAAGGACTTCCAGGACGTAGGTAACTTGGTTTTTGCGCACAGAGATAGTATCAGTGGGATATATGTCTCGAGAAGGTTTAATGGAGGTGTTGTTAATTTTGACTTGGCCTTTCTTGCAAGCTGCTGTAGCTATAGATCTCGTCTTAAAGTAGCGCACGCACCATAAATATTTGTCTACTCTCATATAAAAAGGGATAAAACCGCGTTAATAAAGGTAAAGTAATGTGCAAAAATACATCAAAATTGTATCTTGCAGTCCTTAAATTAAAATTGATGAAATTAAGAAATTACCTAGGTTTAGCGTTAGTTTTACTACTATGTGTTGGTTGTCCTTCTGACGATGATGCAGACATTACGATTGTTCCTCCTAGAGATAGAGGAGAGCAGGCAATAGAAGATGACGCAGAAATACGCGAGTATTTAGAGACACACTTTTATAATTATGAGGAGTTTGAAAATCCTACAGCAGATTTTGACTATATAATTCGTTTTGACACTATTGCTACGGTAAATAGCGATAAAACACCAATCATTGACCGACCTGAGTTAACTAGTATCACATATAATCGTGTTGATACAGATCAAACAGTTTACATACTTACAGCAAGACAAGGATCTAGCGAGAAGCCGGCAGCTACTTACACAGATTCAACATTAGTAACTTATACTGGCAGAAACTTAAATAGTACAACTTTTGATTCGTCCCCTAATCCTGTATGGTTTGATCTTACAGCAACTATAGATGGTTTTCAGAATGGTATTGCAGGTTTTAAAGGTGCCGGAGCAGGACCTGTTGCAAATGGTGATGGAACAACATCTTATCAAGATTTTGGTGTAGGAGCTGTATTTATTCCTAGTGGACTCGCTTATTTTAATCTACCTCCTGGTAATGTTGAAATTTATAGTCCTCTCGTATTTACATTCTCTGTGTTTGATGTAATCATTACAGATCATGACGGTGATGGAATTATATCTATTGATGAAGATCTTGATGGAAATGGTTTTCTATTTGATGATGCAGATAATCCAGATAATGACAGTGCAGCAGCATTCCAAGATCCAGATGATGATAATGACGGTGTACGCACTAGACTAGAAATCATACTTGACGAGGATGGAAATTTAGTTTCATTTATTGATACAGATGGGGATGGCATTAGCAATCACCTTGATAACGATGATGATGGAGATGGTAGGGATACTCTAGATGAAATCCAAATCAATACATCAACAGGAGTTATCACTTATACAGATACAGATGGAGACGGTATACCTGATTATCTAGATGCAGATAGTTAGAATTTAATTACGCTTTCGCGAAAGCGTAATGCACATACTTAAAAGGCACATTGTTCAAACAATGTGCCTTTTTTATTTAACCTATGTCCCATCCTGAAATAGCCATACACTAAAAACTAAATGAAGTGATTTAAGGTGGTATCTAGAGATGATAATAATCTAGATATAACTATTAGTGAACTATTGAATGAGGGCGTCAGATTGAGTGTATTTACTAACGGCGACTAGTGCTTTTTAATCGAAAGTAGCGGTATGTCAAAAAGAAAATCGGGTACTCTCATAAAGAATACCCGATTTTAAAATATTTACTTTTTTGAATTTAATTCGCTCCATCAAGAGAGTACGATAAACTTAAAATCCATTGTGATGGTCTTGCATCTACTTTAAAGCCTACACTATTATCTTCAGCTTGTGATTCTGTTACAATGGTATTGTCTGTAAATGCTCCCTCATATCTCACATCAATCCCGAGCTTACCAAATGAAAGACCTGCGCCTAGCTGGTAGCCTACAGTAAATGAATTTTCCGGATCTTCAAAATCAATGTCTATCCCATCAAATTCATCGTCAATAATATATTGAAAAGAAGGTCCAGCCTTCACATTTAAAGGCCCTATAACATTAAAACCAACAAGTACTGGAATGTCAATTTTTGACAATTCATAATCTATACTATTAGATCCTGAGATATTACTCTGATATTCTGTATTGATTTTAGTGTAAAGTAATTCTGGTTGCACAAAGATACCAGCAAACACTGCCTTATAATAAATACCAGCATGAAAGCCAGACTTATTTTCCTTGTCAAAAGTACTCTCAGCAAATTCTGAGGTAAATTCTAGATCACCTACAGATCCATAATTGAGTCCGCCCTTGATTCCGAAGCCAGCGCTTTGGCTAAATGCAGTCATACCTGATAAGAGTAATACTGCTACAATGATTTTTTTCATAATTGAAGTTTTATTGATTAATAAAGAGACAAATAAAAAGGCAGTATGTTACAATCATACTGCCTATGTCTTTTATGTAAACGGTTGTGTTGTTTGATTATTTTCTAGCAACCACTTTTTCTACAGCCTTTATAATAGCATCTGCATTAAGCCCGTACTTTTCCATAAGTTGTGCTGGCGTCCCACTTTCTCCAAAGGTATCTGCTGTCGCAACGTACTCTTGTGGTGCAGGGTGGGTAAGAGATAGCTCTCTTGCTACACTTTCTCCTAGACCTCCTAAAAAGTTATGCTCCTCTGCAGTTACCACGCATCCTGTCTTTTTTACAGACTTGATAATTGCGTCTGCATCTAATGGTTTTATGGTGTGTATATTAATTACATCTGCTGTGATGCCTTTTTCATTAAGTACTTTACAAGCTTCAAGCGCTTCCCAAACAAGGTGTCCTGTTGCAACAATCGTTACATCATTTCCTTCTTGTAATTGCACTGCTTTCCCTATTTCAAATTTTTGATCTTCTGGAGTAAAGTTCGCCACTACTGGACGTCCAAAACGTAAATAAACTGGCCCTACGTGATCTGCAAGAGCTATAGTAGCCGCTTTGGTCTGGTTATAATCACAAGTATTGATCACTGTCATCCCTGGTAACATCTTCATGAGTCCGATGTCCTCAAGAATTTGGTGCGTAGCACCATCTTCACCTAAGGTAAGACCTGCGTGAGATGCACATATTTTTACATTTTTATCAGAATATGCGATAGACTGTCTAATCTGGTCATAAACACGACCCGTAGAGAAGTTTGCAAAAGTTCCTGTGAAAGGAATTTTACCACCTATTGTTAGTCCTGCAGCGATTCCCATCATATTTGCTTCGGCAATTCCTATTTGGAAAAAACGTTCTGGATTTTCATCTATAAACGTCTGTATTTTTAGAGAACCTATAAGATCTGCACAAAGAGAAACCACATTAGGATTTGTTCTTCCTAATTCTGTCATTCCTGCTCCAAAACCTGATCTTGTATCCTTACTGCCTGTATTTTCGTATGTTTTCATTGTAGTGATTTTTGGTACGCTTTCGCGAAAGCGTAATAAGAAAAAGGTTTAGTAATCGCCTAAAGTTGCTGGATTCTGTTCTAGAGCACTCGCGAGTTGCTCATCATTAGGAGCTTTACCATGCCACGCGTGGGTGCCCATCATAAAGTCTACACCATTACCCATGATTGTGTGTAATAATACACAAACTGGTTTTCCGTTTCCAGAAAGATCCTTGGCTTGATTCATTCCTTTTACAATAGCTTCTACGTCATTTCCTTGCTCAATATCAAGAACAATCCACCCGAAAGCTTCAAATTTTGCACGCACGCTTCCCATGTTTAATACGTGGTCTGTGCTACCATCTATCTGCTGTCCATTAAGATCTACGGTAGCTATAATATTATCAACCTTTTTTGCCGAAGCATACATTATTGCTTCCCAGTTTTGACCTTCTTGCAATTCGCCATCTCCCATTAAGGTATAGATAGTGTGGTTGTCTTTATTGAGTTTTTTTGCTTGAGCTGCACCTACTGCAACACTTAATCCTTGACCTAGTGATCCAGATGCGATACGCACTCCAGGTAGCCCTTCATGCGTAGTAGGGTGTCCTTGTAGTCTAGAGTTAAGTAATCTAAAAGTGTTAAGTTCTTCCACTGGAAAATATCCAGAACGAGCTAATACACTATAGAAAACTGGAGAGATATGACCGTTAGAAAGGAAGAAAAGATCTTCTCCTATACCGTCCATATCAAATCCTTCTTTACGTTCCATAAGCTCTTGATAGAGAACCGAAATAAATTCGGCACATCCTAATGATCCGCCTGGGTGTCCAGAACTTACTTTGTGTACTTGTCGTACGATATCTCTACGCACTTGGGTTACAAATGCTTCTAGCTTCTCTATGTCTGCCATATTATTGAATTTATTATGTAAAAATAAGCATATAAAAAAGTCCTACCATCGAGATTGCTCAAGATTGTAGGACTTCTTTGATTTTTGCGAAATATTGAATTTAAACTGCTTTATGCAATAACATCCATATTATCAGAAAGTGTACCTATAAATTTTGTGATAGGTCCTTTAACCATCATCGCCATCATGGCGTTAAATTCTCCTTCAAAATGAAGTTGTACCTCAGTTTTATCTACTGCTAGTTCTTTAATATCTGCAGTGAGTTGGAAAGGTATTTTGTCACTTGCTGCTCCTAGTACTACTTTACTATGAGGAATTCCTTCCTTAAGGTCTAGTACTATTTCTGGCATTCCTTTAAGTCCAAAAAGGAAACGTGTGTCGCTTATCTTTTCAAACTTAGTATTTTCTGGCATTAATTTTTCGAAGTTCTCAATGTTCATTAAGAAATTATAAACTTCTTCTTGTGACTTGTTGAGCGTCTTTACAGGGCTTTCTAAATTCATTTAGGTTTATTTAATATTATTTTTCCCAGGTTGATGGGCTTTTACGCCAGTTTTCTAGCGTTTCTTGTTGTGCTTCGGTAATAAAATTTGTGTCCCTAGCTTGTAGTAGTAAATGAGAGTAATCACTAAGTGTGTTGAGTGTAACTCCAGCTTCTTCAAAATTCTGAGTAGCGGTATCAAAACCGTAGGTAAAGATGGCAAGCATCCCTTTTACCGTCATGTTAGAATTTTTAAGAGCTTCTACTGCCATAAGGCTACTCTTACCTGTGCTTATAAGATCTTCTATCACCACAACAGTATTGTTAGGTTCTAGGTGACCTTCTATCTGGTTTTTACGTCCATGCTTCTTAGGCTCTGGACGTACATAAGCAAAAGGTACGTTGAGATAATCTGCAACAAGCATACCAATACCTATAGCTCCTGTAGCAACACCCACAATAGCATCTGGCTTGCCGTAGATGTTTTCTACCTGCTTTGCCATTTCTTGATGAATGTAGTTTCTAATAGGAGGATACGATAGTGTGATGCGGTTATCACAATAAATTGGGGATTGCCAACCAGAAGCCCATGTAAAAGGTTCTTGCGGTTGTAATTTTATTGCATTAATTTGCAAAAGCAATTCGGCAGTTTTTTTTGCCGTTTCTTTGTCTAAAATCATACTGCAAATGTATAAAGTTTTTGTGAATGATATTCCCATTATTCTATCTACAGAAAAGGTAATAGGGAAGAACTATAAAACCATCTCCATAAAGAAGGTTAAGATCAAGAAATTGATCAAGAAATTATATAATGGAGAACAGCTATATATTAACCTCTACCACCCTAAGGAAGAGAAGTTACTAAAGCACCTGCGCAAGAAACTCAAACTTGTAATAGCAGGCGGCGGACTCGTATACAACGATAAAAAGGAAATTCTTTTTATCTATCGCAATGGTCGTTGGGACTTACCTAAAGGTAAAATCGAGAAAAAAGAAGATATAGAGGACTGTGCTATTAGAGAAGTAGAGGAGGAGACAGGTGTTACTGGTCTCACTATTACAAAGCCTCTTGAAATTACTTACCACGTTTTTAAACGCAATGGCGAGTTCAGGCTTAAGGAGACCTTCTGGTTTGAAATGCACACAAGCTGCACAGACGAGCTAGTGCCGCAAGCAAAGGAAGGTATTAAAAAAGCTAAGTGGCTCAACTTTGAAAAATCACAGAAAGCGCTTGATAAATCTTATGAAAATATCAAGCTTATCTTTCCTAAAGAATATTTAATTAAGCATCCTAACGATAGGGTAGCGTAGGTGTGCTTTCTCATAGCTAGAAGATTTCTTATGAATCCAGTCTAGCTGAGCGTACCAGTTATTTGCAAAATCAGGATTTAATGATTTCTTGAGATTAAACTCTATTCTAATTTTAGGGTGAGTCTCAAGAAATTGTTGTGCTTTATCTTCCCATACGTAAGGCGAGAACCCTTCCTTTTGTTGCAATATGGTATCAAAAAAGTTCCAGTTAAAGAAACTATCTGTCGCTTCTGGCTCTAGTGTTTCTAGAATGTAGCGTATTCCTTTTTGGTCTGTAGGTACTATGTAGCCACCTCTTGGTATGGTAACTTCTTCTTCCGAAGTTCTCAAATTGGTGTTATAGTGTAAATAGTGACCTTCATAAGGGCTATTTCGAGTTTCATAAGTGTCTATGTGATATACTTGAGCTACAAATGTCGTGTCCTTTTTGAGCTGATCAAACTTAATGTCATTTGCCTTTAAGATAAGTGCAATATCTCTGTAACCTCTTGGAATTACGTAAGCTTTCGGTATAGATACTTCTTTTGTAGGCTTAAAATAATCGTAGTAAGTGACTTTCTTAGTAAATGGTTTACTTACGTCATATTTAAGACGTTCCTTCCCGGTTACTTCACTAGGCTGCATCTTTCCTTCATATCCTAAGAAGTCTAGGGTAGTGGTTTTTGTAGTATCTAACTCAAATTGTACAGGATAGGTTTCCGCTTTCGCGAAAGCGTTAAAAGCACCTTCACGCATTTCTTTAATTTTTGTGCCATTTTCGGCAGTAATTTTTAAGATGCTCTTCATTAATTCGTACGTTCCTTCTACTCTAGGTTTGTAGGGTTTAAGCATGTGGGTTTCTACCATAAGTCCTATAGTATTCCATAGCGAAGTAAAACCCGTCGAGTAGCGTGGGTAATCCATAAACTGGCTAAAACCTTTTTCTGGAGTGCTATTAAAGACGTTCACATAAGGAGTAATCTCCCAGTCTTTTGTTTTGAGATCTTGTTCTAGCATAGGTTGGAACTCATCATGCACGTAGTCACCTAATGCTCCACCTAGTTTGTTGTGTTGTGTAAAAAGGTGTGTGAGCGTGTATTGGTAATCTGCGCCATTACTTACGTGATTATCTATAAAAACATCTGGCTCAATCATGTGATAAATCTCTGCAAATGCAGCAGCGTTTTTTGTGTCACGCTTTATAAAGTCACGGTTAAGATCATAGTTCTGCGCATTTCCGCGGAAACCGTATTCTTTTGGTCCGTTTTGATTGGTTCTTGTTCCACTATTACGGTTAAGCGCGCCACCCACATTATAAATTGCAATCGCACTTACCCATGTATTTTCTGGAGCTTCTATCTTTCCTTGTGCAAGGTCACGCATGAGCATCATGGTAGCATCGATTCCATCTGACTCTCCAGGGTGAATCCCATTATTAATGAGAATACGACGAACATCCATATCATCAGAAAACTCACTATCAAAGCTTCGATTAGGATTAAAGGTAATCAGCGTGAGCGGTTCGCCAGCATCTGTCGTGCCTACTTCATAGGTTTTAATAGAACGATATGCAGTATCAAGATCTTTATAAAAAGAGATGACTTCTTGGTAAGTTGGTGTTTCTGTACCTCCGCTTTTTTCAAAACGCGTAGTGAAGTCTTTATTTTCCGGATTATCTTTTGTGTCACCACAACTTATGATGATCGCAAGCAATGGAAGTAATAACAGTTTTTTCATTTGGTTGTACTTGAAGTGTGAAGATACAAATTGGCTCAAAAATAAAAAGTAAGTTATTTTAAGCTGTATAGTGTTTGGGTTACGCTTTCGCGAAAGCGTGAAAAAATTAAAAGAAAGGAGTGTATTGCAAGATTCTGAAGTCGATGGTATTGAATTGCGGATTTTCCTTTTTGAGTTGTTTGTAAAGCGCAAGACTACCCACCGCTCTGTTTGCCGCTCCAGAAGGTGCCGTGAGAGACACCGTTTTAATAGTGCGTCCTTGCCATTGAAATTGATGTACTCGCGGTACTTCGCTGCTTACCACTTTTAACTTTACACCTTGAGCTTTGCAAGCTTTCCTAAAGAAATACTCTGGACCATTTTTGCTATTTCCGCCGGTGAATAATAGTGTTTCCACTTTTGGAGATTTGCTCAAGTAACCGAAAATATCTCTGAGCGTCACGTTAGTCATTCCGATATCTGAGGCGTCTATTTTAATGCGTTCTGAGGAAGCAACAATATCACAAACACCGATATTACGAGATGTGAGAAAATCTTTACGCTCTTGAATGGCTTGCTCTGTAGTTTCAAAAGTAAGGTTGAGATTAAAAATCTTATTTAAAATTGGCCATAATTGTCCATCAATACTGCCGTAGCAAAAGTTTACATCTCCAGGTTTGAGCGTGCCTTCTGTAAATCTAGGAGGAGGTAGTGTGCCTACAATGAGTTTTGTGGCGTTCTCAATATTAAATGGCGGGTAAGGATGTGTATGTTTAAAAACAGACATTATGATTGTGTAGCGGCAACAAGTCTTTCTACCTCTATAAACGTGTTTTTATGTAGTTTTCTGTTGGGTGTAGTGAGGTTTAAAAACTCTTCTTGCATTTCGTGTAGTACTTCTAGCGCTTTAGATTGCTTCTTACTTTCTATGTAAAATTTAGATAATTCCACACGCTCAGGATAATTAGAATAGCGTTGATCTATTTTTTTAAGGATAGCTTCTGCTTCTTCGTCCTTACCAGTTTTTGATAATGCGAGCCCATATTTAAATTGCGCTTGGGATTTTTCAAAGTCAGATACATCACTCATTTTTTGACCTATGGCAATTACTTCATCATACTTCTCTTGTTCAAAAAGCGCAATGAGCAATTGTGTATTCGCATAGTAATCATTAGTGTGATTTCCATGTAAGACCGTGTCGTATTGAACGGCTGCCTCTTTGAAATTTCCTATCGCAAGTAACGCATCGCCTAGCTCAACGCGATTAGAATATGTATCAGAAAATTCAACCTTCTTTTCTAGTTGGTTGATCTTTTTGGTAGGATTGATAACCGCTGTAAATTCCTTTTGAACGACATCAATATCCTTTTTGTTAAAAATCTGAGCGATTACATAAACTAGACAGCCTATTGCAGGCAGTAGGAGAATCGCAAAGTACCAGTAAAAACTATTTTTATTCTTGTAAACGTGGTATGCACATGCCAGCTGGAGGGCAATAAGAATGTAATACGTCATAGGGATACTTTTATTTATAAAGATAGTGTAGGCAGATGATTAACAGAATTTTAAAATAGGTTCTTTTTAAAAAATGCTACCTTGAGAATAACTAAAAAATAGATATGGGAAGAGGAGATAAAAAATCAAGAAGAGGAAAAATAAGCCGTGGAACTTTTGGCGCAAAAAGAAGAAAAAAAGGCAGAAAGAAAGCTAAGGACGCTGCGAAAATGCAGAAGAATAATTAGTTGTTTTAATATCTTGAGATATTCTACAAATTATAAAAAACCCATCATAGAGATATCTCAGTGATGGGTTTTAGTCATTTTAGACAATTACCTCGTAAATACAAATTCGTTCTTATCTTCATTAGACTCCTCTGCGCTATATGCGTAGCCATCATAATCAAATCCTTTAAGATCTTCTATGTTGTTTACATCTTTATCAATAATATAACGCACCATAGAGCCTCGTGCTTTTTTTGCGTAAAAAGCAATAATCTTTAGTTTGCCATTTTTAAAGTCTTTAAAAATAGGTGTGATTACTGGAACTTTCAATTTTTTAGGCTGTACTGCTTTAAAGTATTCTTGGCTCGCAAGATTAACAAAAAGCTCATCATCTTCTAATTCCTCATTAAGACGATTAGTTAGTGTGTCTCCCCAAAATTCATATAAGTTCTTAGTGCTGTAATATTCTAGTTTGGTTCCCATTTCAAGGCGATAAGCCTGCATTAAATCTAGCGGACGTAATATACCGTACATCCCGCTTAAGATTCTTAGCGTGTCTTGAAGTTTGTCTAATTTTTCTGTTGGGATAGTGTATGCATCAAGACCTGTATACACATCGCCATCAAAAGTATAAATCGCTGGTCGTGCATTACTTTTTGTAAAAGGTGTTGTAAAATCTTGATAACGCTGGTAGTTTAAATCTGCCAGTTTCTCGCTAATATGCATTAAGTCTTGAATCTCTTTCTTTGTAGTATTTGAGAGTTTACTATTAAGTTTTTCTGCCTCTTCAAGAAACTGCGGTTGCGTAGCTCTTGTGGTAGGGAGTTTTGATTCAAAATTGAGTGACTTTGCTGGAGAAACAACGATTTTCATAAGTAATTTTCTTTGATCTCAAAGTTAGCAATTATGTGCATTACATACAGTAGTTGCTATTGTTTTTGACTATGGTGGGATTGAATAAGGGTAATGGTCAGTGAGATGGGAAATTGAAATTATCTGTTTTACACAACATCCCTCTAAATCTCCCTTCAAAGGGAGACTTCTAGCTCCTTTCCTTTGGAGGGAAGGTTGGGGTGGGATGTTGAGGTAGGAGGTGGATAGGATTTTACTATTTACTTAAAGCCCACAACAATATCAAAATAATTAAACAAATGGGAAGAACAACTTTCTTTATCCATCTTCGATAGTCATTCTCGCTTTTCCAAAAATCAGACTTACTTTTTCGGTAATCATCTTTCATCTTTGTTTTGAGACTACTATCTAGTCTTTTTTTTAATTCAAGAAGAAGTCTTTCAGGATTTTTTATTGAAATGGTTGTAAATCTATAATTTTTGCCGTCAGCAAATAGTCGAATTTCTCTCCCGGTTCTAAACGCGTGATCAGAGCCACTACTTTTAGTCGTTACAAATGTCATTCCTGCATCTGTAATTGATTTCCATGGAATACGTATCGTTCTTCTCAAAAATGGATAATTAAGAATTAGAAATTCTTTAGTAGTAGCTACAGAGCAAAGAGCTAATGTGTTAGATAGAATAAGGCCACCAATGAAGATAATTATTAATGGGAAAATTATAAACCAATTTATTCCAGATTCTTGGGTGTCCATTATAAATTTTATACCAAATCCAATCATGGCTAGGCTCCCAAGCCCTATAAAAGCTACGTTAAATGTAGATAACTGACTTTTATAGATTATTGCTATATGTTGATTAGGCATTACGCTCTTTAACTTTCTTGATATGGAATTCAATATACAAGCTTTCACCTCACAACACTCGGTAAACCAATTTTTTAAATAACAGATTTGTCAACAGAAACCATAAAAAAAAGCGAGTCACTGTTTTTAAACAATGACTCGCTTTTAATGTAATTATGAGTTTGTAGAATCAGCTTTCGCGAAAGCGTAGTTCAACTATTGCTCCTTACTGTGCGTAGCATAAGATCGCCACTTATCTATACAGCCCGTCATGTCTTCTGGTACTGGGGTTTCAAAACGTTTGTATTCTCCCGTTGTAGGGTGTACAAAACCTAACGTCTTTGCATGCAGTGCCTGGCGTGGTAAAATCTTAAAGCAGTTATCTACAAACTGTTTGTACTTTGTAAAAGTCGTGCCTTTTAAGATAGCATTACCGCCATAGCGCTCATCATTAAATAGTGTGTGCCCTATATGCTTCATGTGCACACGTATCTGGTGCGTACGTCCTGTCTCAAGCTTGCAGCTCACGAGTGTTACATAGCCTAGTCGCTCTATTACTTTGTAATGAGTAACAGCTGGTTTTCCTTGGTCTTCTTCGTCGCCGTAAAAAACGGTGTTCTGTAATCTATTCTTTGGGTGACGGCCTATATTTCCTTCTATTGTTCCTTCGTCATCTACTACGTTACCCCATACGATAGCAACATATTCTCTCTCTGTCGTTTTATTAAAAAACTGCTTAGAGAGGTGTGTCATTGCTTGCTCTGTTTTGGCAACTACCAGTAAACCACTAGTGTCTTTATCTATACGGTGTACAAGCCCTGGTCTATCACTAGAGTTGTTAGGCAGGTTATCTACGTGGTGAATAAGTGCGTTGATGAGCGTTCCAGAGTAATTACCGTGACCTGGGTGCACCACCATTCCTGCAGGTTTGTTGACTACCATAAGTTGGTCGTCTTCATAAACCACATCGATATCAATATCTTCTGGAGTGAGTAAAAACTCGTGTGGTGGGTGCTCAAACATTGCACGCACAACATCTCCTGCTTTTACTTTATAATTTTGTTTTACAACAATATTATTTACTTGAATGCTACCATTTTTGGCAGCTTTTTGGATTTTATTGCGAGTAGCATTTTCTACAAAATTCATTAAGAATTTATCTACACGTAGTGGTTCTTGACCTTTACTAGCAGTAAAACTGTAGTGCTCGTAAAGTTCGTCGTCTTGAGGTTCTGGACCTATAAATTGTTCTTCGTTCATTGTTTAGTTTTCGTCTGATGAGTCATCAGAAATAGCGTCGCGGTAGTCACCTTTACCATTACCTAATACTAGGTCGATAACAGAAGTTTTTTCTAGTCTATCTCCAGCTTTCACTCTCTTTCCTTTGTGTCTTATATCTCTTACTTCGTCTTTTCCTATCCAGTCTACATAGGTTACTTTTCCTATCTCAAAGCCTAGTGCCTTTAATGAAGGTTCTGCCTGGCGGCGTGTTTTACCTACAATAGGAGGGATGGTCATTTTTTGAAACCCAGATGGATTCAATACAAGGTATATCTGTCTGTTTTCTTTTACAAATTTTCCAGCATTAGGCTCTTGATCTATCACAGAATACTTAGGGTAATCAGGATTAAAATTTGCACTGTCAATAATAAAGTAACGCAGGTCTGCATTTTCTAGTTCTTGAGAGACTAGATCAAGCGTCATTCCTTTTACATTAGGCACCGCAATGCGCTCATCGTGATTTGTGGTACTTCCTAACCACCATCTAGTAACAAATACTAATGCGATGATGATGATGATAGCAAGTACAATTTGTTTTACAAATGCTTTGCTGACTAGAAATTTTAAAAGACTCATAGACGGGTTGTGGTTAAGGGTGCAAATATATAAAATAGATAGCCTATTTGGTGTAGGTATGATTATACCTATTTTTACATTAACGTTAACGAGACAGATTTAGTTTTGTCTTTTCAAATTTTCACGAAAGTGCAGAAAAAAAATATCGCCGTTTTAATGGGTGGCTACAGTAGCGAGTACCAAATATCGCTTAATAGTGGTGCCACCGTAGTTGCTTCTTTAGATAAAGAAAAATACCAAGTGTATGCCGTGCATATCCTTAAGGAGGGATGGTTTTGTGTGATAGATGGCGAGCGATTTACGATAGATAAAGGCGATTTTAGCTTTAATGACGCTTTCGCGAAAAAGGTAAACTTCCAAGCTTGTTACAATACCATACACGGAACGCCAGGCGAGGACGGTAAACTACAAGCCTACCTAGAATTACTAGGAATCCCACAGACGAGTTGTGACTTTTATGAAAGCGCAATGACGTTTAATAAGCGCGACACACTAAGCGTGTTGAGTTCATACGGCGTGCCAATGGCGCAATCTGTGTATGTGAATAAAGGTGATGTGATAGACATGCCTTTTAAAAATTCGCTAGCCTTAAAAGTGGGGTATCCATGTTTTGTGAAGCCTAACCGTGCAGGATCTAGTTACGGCGTGAGTAAAGTATATAAAGAAGGAGATCTCGAACAAGCTCTAGAGCATGCGTTCTCTGAGGATAACCAAGTGCTGATAGAATCTTTTTTAAGCGGTACAGAGGTGTCTGTAGGAGTGTATAACTTTGGAGGAGAGACACAAGTATTGCCTGCTTGTGAGATTGTGCCAGACGGAGATTTTTTTAGTCTAGAGGCAAAATATTCTGGAAAATCACAAGAAATTGTACCAGCACGACTCTCAGAAAAGGAAACAAACGAAGTGCAAGGACTTACAAAAGGGATTTATGATCTCTTGAATCTAAAAGGAATTTGTCGTATAGACTTTATCTTTCACGAGTGTAAACCGCATTTTGTGGAGGTAAATACCAATCCTGGATTGTCAAAGGAAAGTATCATCCCAAGAGAATTTAAAGCAGCAGGACTATCACTTACAGAAGTTTTTGGTGAAGCCATTGAAGTAGCGATTAGAAATAATAGTTAAGTTTATAGAAGCAGTATTCTTGAGATTCTCGCCTTCGCGGGAATGACATAAAGATTAAAATTATGAGAAAAGCAGTATTTCCTGGAAGTTTTGACCCTATTACTCTTGGGCATTATGATATTATAGAAAGAGGTTTGACACTTTTTGATGAGGTGATACTTGCTATAGGTGTTAATGCAGATAAGAAATACATGTTCTCATTAGAGCAGCGCAAGCAGTTTCTTATTGATACCTTTAAAGATGAGCCGCGTATTAAAGTAATGACTTATAAAGGTCTTACTATAGACTTCTGTAAGGAGCAAGAAAGCGAATTTATACTAAGAGGACTGCGTAATCCTGGAGATTTTGAGTTTGAAAAAGCGATAGCGCATACTAACAGGAAATTATCTGGTATTGAGACGGTATTCTTACTTACCAGCTCTGGTAAGAGTTACATATCTTCATCTATTGTGCGCGATGTAATTCGTAACGGTGGTGACTGTTCTGGTCTAGTGCCAGATGTGGTAGAACCTTGTGCAAATGAGATTTGGAAAGAAATTCAAGAGAAAGAGTAGTATAATTTACTCGGATTATTTCATAAAAAAGCCGCCCATTGGGCGGCTTTACCATTTATATATAGGGTAATCTCAACTTACTTTTTATTCTGTTGATCTTTGATAGTCTTTTTATCGATATCAAAGTCATTTGTAGTCTGGTTTACATTTCCCGTTGGATTGGTCGGGTTTGTTTGCTCTACTTTTCTTTCAAATTTACGTTCCATAATCTTGTTCATTTTTAAGTTGATATAAAGATAAAAATCACGGTTGTTAATTCGTCTTAAAGGCTTGTTAGTCTTAGGTTAAAGTGTTGATTACCTAATAGTTTCTACAAAGCTAGCAACACTATTTGCTCCATTCTTAGTAATATGCTTTATAAATGCACTTCCTATAATGGCACCTTTTTGATGGGTAGTTGCTGCTTTAAAAGTCTCTTCATTACTAATACCAAATCCTACAATTTGCTGGCTCTTTAGATTCATTGCCGCGATGCGCTCAAAATAATCTGAAGTTGTATTGCTAAAGCCACTTGTACCACCTGTAGTACTCGCGCTACTCACCATATAGATAAAGCCGTCACTTGCCGCATCTAGTTGCTGGATGCGTGCATCACTCGTTTGAGGAGTAATGAGAAATACATTGATAAGTCCGTATTTTTCGAAGATTGCTTTATACTCTGCTTCGTATTCTGCTAGTGGTAAGTCCGGCATGATAATACCATCTATCCCTATTTCTTGACAACGCTTACAGAATTTCTCAACTCCATATTGCAACATCGGGTTAAAGTAACCCATCACAATAAGTGGGATATGTATGGTCTCACGAATTCCGTCTAATTGAGAAAAAAGCTTCTCTGTTGTCATTCCGTTATGAAGCGCGGCAGTACTGGATTCTTGAATAGTAGGTCCATCTGCCAGCGGATCAGAAAATGGTAACCCTATCTCCACCATATCAACACCGCTTTCTTGAAGCTGCGTTAATATTGAAACAGTATCATCTATCGCTGGATATCCAGCAGTGAAGTATAAGCTTAGTAGCTTTTTATCTTCTTGTAATTTTTGTTTTATTCTATTCATCTGAATAAATATTTTGTCATTCCCGCGTAGGCGGGAATCTCAGTTTGTATTGGTGATTGTCCGCGTAGGCGGGAATCTTAGTTTGTATTTGTTATTGTCCGTGTAAACGGGAATTTTAGTCTATTTATGAGCTTATCTACTTAAAGGAATTTTATTTACTATATTAAAATTTGACATTCCGCTTTCGCGAAAGCGATGTCACAACATCCAATATAAATCTTCCCACATAGGATTCATATCATTAATTAAATTCTCTTTCCACTCACGGTTCCATTTTTTGATTTGTTTTTCTCTTCTGATAGCGTTTTCAACATATCGAGTAGTTTCAAACCAAATTAATTTTTCGGTATTGTACCTACCTGAAAACCCTTTAGAACTTTTTGATTTATGTTGGCTAATTCTTCTTTTTAAATTGTCTGTAAACCCAAGATATAAAACAGTGTTGTTCTTGTTTGTTATTATGTACGTGTAAAACTGTTTTGGCTCCATTTTGTGTGGGATTTCCGCCTTCGCGGAAATGACAAACGTTTAAACTAAAGCTTGAAATAATCGATATAGGTATTCAAATCCTTATCACCACGTCCCGAAAGATTGATCACCACAATATCATCTTTTTTGAATTTTCTAGTTTCAAAAATAGCAAGCGCATGACTTGTTTCTATCGCAGGAATAATACCTTCTAGTTTACTTAATTCTAGTCCAGCTGCCATTGCATCTTCATCTGTAACAGAGATAAACTCCCCACGTCCAGAGCGGAAGAGATTTGCGTGCATAGGTCCTACACCTGGGTAATCAAGACCAGCAGAAATAGAATAAGGCTCTGTAATCTGCCCATCGTCTGTTTGCATCAACAAGGTCTTACTTCCGTGTATAATTCCTTCACGACCTAGTGCAGATGTTGCAGCACTCTCACCAGTATCTACCCCTTTTCCAGCAGCTTCTACAGCGATAATGCCTACATCTGGTTGATCTAGATAGTGGTAGTATAAACCAGCAGCATTACTACCGCCACCTACACAGGCAACTACATAGTCAGGATTTTCTTTCCCTTCTTTTTCTAGTAATTGCTTCTTAGTCTCCTCAGAAATCACCGACTGGAAACGCGCTACCATATCTGGATATGGGTGTGGTCCCACCACAGAACCTATAATGTAATGTGTGTTTACTGGGTTATTGATCCAGTCACGTATAGCCTCGTTTGTTGCATCTTTAAGTGTTCTACTTCCAGACATTGCTGGTCGCACGGTTGCTCCTAGCATTTTCATGCGTGCCACGTTTGGCGCCTGGCGCTCTATATCAATAGCACCCATATATACGATACATTCTAGTCCCATAAGTGCACAAACGGTAGCTGTTGCAACACCGTGCTGTCCAGCACCAGTCTCTGCAATGATTCTAGTTTTACCTAGACGCTGCGCCATTAAAATCTGACCTATCGTATTATTTACTTTATGTGCTCCTGTATGACAAAGATCTTCTCTTTTTAAGTAGACTTTTGTACCATACTTCTCACTAAATCTTTTTGCATAATAAAGCGGAGTAGGGCGACCTACGTAGTCTTTAAGGAGTTGCTTGAATTCCTCTTGGAAGTCTGGCTCTTGCATGATTTGTACATACTGTGAGCGCAATTCTTCTACATTAGGGTAGAGCATTTCTGGAATAAATGCACCTCCAAAATCTCCATAATAGCCTCTCTCGTCTGCTTGGTAACTTTTTTCTTTTTCTAGTGTATTCATAGCAATTGTATTATGAGCGAGACGGCGTAAACGCTGCGATCGCTTCTTTAAACTTTTTCAATTTTTCTATATTCTTCATTCCTGGCTCATCTTCAAACTTGCTATTTACATCAAGTGCGATAATAGGCAAATCTGTTGCCAGTATTTTTGTTACTTTTTCTACTTCTTCTAGTCCTATGCCGCCACTTAAAATGATAGGCGTTTGAGATGTGTAATTTTTTAACACACTCCAGTCAAAGGTGTATCCATTTCCTCCTTTTTCTTTTCCCTTTGTGTCAAAAAGGAAAGCATCTACAAGGCCCTCGTAAGGAGTGAGCTGCTCAAAGTCAAAACTGTCTTTGATTCCAAAAACTTTCCAAATCTTGAGGTCTCGACTGCGCTCGACCAGACAACTTTGAAGCTCATTTATATATTCAGGTGTTTCGCTACCATGTAACTGGATCACGTTGAGGTTGTGCTGTGTTATTTTCGCTTTCGCGAAAGCAATATCAGCATCTACAAAAACCCCTACGCGGTCAATTCCCTCAGGTAATTCTGGAATCTCTAGGTCGCCAAAATCTCGTTTGCTCTTCTCATAAAATATAAACCCAAGATAGTCTGGCTGCAATGCAGCTACCTCTTGTGTATTATGCTTCATACCGCATATTTTGATTTTCATTTTTTCCACAATTCAAATAACTGATTATCTGTACAGCTCATAGATTTTATAACATTCTCAAAATTGAACCCTTCATAAGTAGATATGATATCGTACACATCTTCATACCCTTCACTCCCGTGGGGTATTGAGCAGCCCTTATTATTACCAATAAGAACAAGCCATATGTCAATTGCTAATGGTCCATCATCTGTGTTTGCCAACTTAATTTCTTCAATTTCTGACCAATTTATTTCCTCTGTATTTCTGTGAGGATGTGTAACACGAACGTAAGATTCTGTGATTTCTGTTTTGTAGTAATCTTCTGGATTATTACGTTTTTTACTCTTAAATAAATCACCCCAAAACCCCATAATTATAACTGATTAATAAAAGTTGCTGCGCTCTCTCCTGGGTTATCTGTTTTCATAAAGTTTTCACCAATTAAAAATCCGTGAAAACCGTGTGGTTTTAGTTCTTTAATCGCTTCAACCGAGCTAATGCCACTTTCTGAGATTTTTATAAAATTGTCTGGAATTTGTTTAATGAGTTCCTTGCTCGTTTCTAGACTTACTTCAAAGGTCTTAAGGTTTCGGTTGTTGATGCCTAGCATATCTACAGATGGCATAATTGACTTCTGTAATTCTTCTTCATTGTGAGATTCACAAAGCACATCGAGACCAAGACTTTTTGCAAAGGTCGAAAACTGCTCTATTTGCTTTCGCGAAAGCGTAGCTGCAATCAGTAATATCGCATCTGCACCGTACGCCTTGGCTTCAAGAATCTGGTATTCATCTACTATAAACTCTTTGCGTAATAGTGGAAAACTAGTCGAAGCTCTAGCGATAATCAAATCGTCTAGCGAGCCGCCAAAATATTTCATATCTGTAAGTACAGACATACCGCTCACACCAGCTTGCTCATAACCACGAGCAACGTCTTGTACATTTAATCCATTATTTATAACAGACTTACTAGGTGATCTTCTTTTGTGCTCTGCAATAATACCAGAGCCATCGCGCACGGCCTTAGCGAGCGAAATAATATCTCGTTCAAAAAGCACAGATTGCTCTAACTGACTCACAGGAATAAGGCTTTTTCTTAAAGCTACTTCCTTGATTTTATCTGCTGTAATTTTATCTAGTATCGTCATCTTAGTTGCTTAAGGCTTGTAGTTTGCTTAGTTTTTGAGCTGCTTTACCAGAAAACAAACTCTCTTTTGCTTTTTCAAATCCTTGAAGAGGTGTTAGTCCTTGCACGGTAGCAATCGCCATTCCTGCATTTGCACACACCACATTATTCTGAGCGTCTGTTCCCTTACCTGAAATCACATCCATAAATATCTTTGCCGAAGACTCCACAGTATCACCTCCATAAATATCTTTCTGTAAATGTGGGCTTACGCCAAAATCTGCTGGCTCAAGCATCATCTCTGTATGATTAGTAATTGCTTTTGTAGCTCCCGTAAGTGAGATCTCATCATAACCATCTAGGGCGTGTAGTATGGTAAAATTCTTATCACCTTTTTGATATAAATATCCGTACATCCTAGCGAGCTCAAGGTTAAAAACGCCCACTAACTGGTTGCTTGGGAACGCAGGATTAACCATAGGGCCTAGCATATTGAAAAAGGTCTTTACACCTAATTCTCTGCGTATAGGTGCTACATTTTTCATGGCAGGGTGGAAAAGTGGTGCGTGTAATACACACATGCCCACTTCATCCATAGAGCGTTTTAAAAAGTCCTTGTCATTACTGAATTTAATCCCAAGGTGCTCCATTACATTACTACTACCACTCACAGAGCTCACTCCGTAATTACCGTGTTTTGTAACGTTTACTCCAGCACCAGCAGTGATAAAACTAGACAGTGTTGAGATATTAAAAGTATCTTTTCCATCACCTCCAGTACCACAAAGATCTATAGCATTATACTCAGAAAAATCCACTGCAAGACAAAGATCTAGCAATGCGTCTCTAAAACCTTCTAACTCATCTACGGTAATGCTACGCATCATATAGACTGTGAGAAAAGAAGCAATCTGACTGTGATTATATTTTCCTTCAGAAATATTTACGAGTACCTCACGACTCTCTGTTTTTGTGAGCTGATCGTGATTTATTAATCTATTGAGTATTTGTTTCATTGTTTTGGTATGTTGATGTGAATGATCACAGGATTTGCCTTATCCTTCATTACATTTTGTTTTCCTATGCTTGCAAGTTCCTTGTTAGTTGCTAGGCGTGAGCTGGCTTGTACAAGAGATACATAATTATAAATCCCTTTTGGAGTACGTGCTACCCATCCTTTTACAATAGGCGATTTTCTTACTTTAAAAGACTCATTGTTATAGCGCTGCAAAAGACCTAAAGAAGTCTTGCGCATATCTTCTTTAGTAGTTCCTACTGGAAATAATAAATGAGTACCATTAGAAAAAAGTACCCAATTAGGTCTTTCTGGACTCACACTTAGCTTTGTGTTGAAAATCAGTTTTTTATGAGCATCTGTTTTCTCTTCTGGTAGTACCTCTTTCAAAGGTTCTGGAGATGCTTCTATCACTACCACTGGTTCATTTTGAGCCGCAGGCTGAGCAGTTTTTTGTGTGCTATCGCAACCTCCCATTAACAGGAAGCAACTCAATATAAGTAGTAGAGTGATTTTCATAACTAAAAGTTTAACTAAGTACCCAGTTTTTAATCATCGTTTTTCCATCTGGTGTAAGTACAGATTCTGGGTGAAACTGTACACCACGTATATCAAGTTCCCTATGACGTAAAGCCATTATTTGGCCATTATCGTCAACCGCAGTAACTTCTAGTGCTGGTGGGAAATCTTCTGTAGCTACTACCCATGAATGGTAGCGTCCTACAGCAATATCTTCACCTAGGTCTTTAAACAGTACAGTATCTGGCTTTGTTATTTGTACCTGTGTTGCTACTCCGTGAAATACTTTATCAAGGTTAATTAAAGTTCCTCCAAAAACTTCGCCTATAGCTTGCTGCCCAAGGCAAACGCCTAGTATAGGTTTTCTTCCTCCATAGGTTTTGATAACTTCTTTAAGTAAGCCAGCTTCATCAGGAATTCCAGGGCCAGGTGAGAGTAGTATTTTGTCATAGTTTTCGCACTCTTCAAGTGCAAACTGGTCGTTGCGCTTTACGGTCACGATACAATCTAATTCTTCTAGGTAGTGCACAAGATTGTACACAAAGGAATCGTAGTTATCTATTACTAATATCTTTTTCATGGTCTATATATCTTCTGCGATGTCAAGTGCTTTATTAAGCGCTCCTAATTTGTTATAAACTTCTTGTAATTCCTTTGCTGGGTCACTTCCTGATACTACTCCAGCGCCTGCTTGCCAGTGTAGCGTGTGATTTTTACTCAAGAATGAACGAATGATAATTGCGTGATTAAAATTACCGTAAAAATCCATAAAACCTATCGCTCCTCCATAGAACGTTCGGTTGCGGTTTTCATATTTTTCGAGAAGTTGCATCGCCATGTGCTTTGGTGCTCCGCTCAAGGTTCCTGCTGGGAAGGTATCTGCCACCACTTGTAATGTGTTACTATCTTTGTGCATTTGCCCAGTTACCTTACTCACTAAGTGTATTACATGAGAGAAAAACTGGACCTCACGGTAGGTTTCTACCGTAACATCGTGGCCATTTCTTGATAGGTCATTACGAGCAAGATCTACAAGCATCACGTGCTCTGAGTTTTCTTTCTCATCCTTTGCAAGTTCTTTGGCAAGGATGGCATCTTGCTCATCATTACCTGTTCTTTTGAAGGTTCCTGCAATAGGGTGAATCTCTGCCTTTCTATCTTGCACAATGATTTGTGCCTCTGGTGAAGACCCAAAAATCTTATAATCTCCGTAATCAAAATAGAATAAATAAGGAGAAGGGTTAACACTACGTAGTGCTCTGTATACATTAAACTCATCTCCAGTAAACTGCTGAGAGAATCGCTTGCTAGGTACAATCTGGAATACATCTCCACGCTGGCAGTGCTTCTTGCAGGTGTCTACAAGTGCCTTATAATCTTCATCTGTAATATTGCTTGTAAGCTCATTATTACGAGCAAACTTATATTCGGCAAAGTTTTTTGACTTGAGCATTTGCTCTATCTCCTCAATATTACTTTCTCCAGAAGTATTGTGGCAGAAGATGTGCGCTTCATTATTAAAGTGATTGATAGCGATGATATTTTGATATACCGCATAATAGATATCCGGTATATTCAGATCTTCCTCTTTTTTGGAGATTTTTAGATCCTCAAAATACTGTACAGAGTCATACGATAAATAGCCAAACAATCCATTATTTATGAATTTATGAGCGGTCTTTGTAGATGAGAACGCTTTCGCGAAAGCGTCTAAAACACCCACAACGTTAGTATCATCAGTAATTGTTATTTCCTCGCTTTTACCATCTGGAAATTGCTGTTTTATGATCCCGTTACCCACTTCTATGGAAGCGATGGGATTGCAGCAGATGTATGAGAAACTATTATCATTTGCATGATAATCACTACTCTCGAGCAGCAAACTATTAGGAAAACGGTCACGCAATCTTAGGTATACAGATACCGGAGTAATGGTGTCTGCCAGAAGGCGTTTTGATGAAGTTTTTAATTTATATGTCATAATTCATTTAAATTATTGTCGGCTTTAAGGCGACTTGAGAGCATAAAAAAAGCCTGTCGTAAGACAGGCTGTATATGTAAAAACATAGGTAGGCGCTTACGACAACGATTGTTGTGTAATCCACCACCAAGTATGTACTGTATTGTTTTTCATTGAAGTTCAAAGATAGTAACCACTTTCTTAATATAAAAGCTCAATCTATAAAAATTATATATTGAGCTTTCTGGGGGAATTAGGAATTGTGCTTAAAATGTCAAGTTTACAGCAAGTTCAAAATTATCTGAGATTGCGTTGTCTTTTAAGTTGTCAAAAAATGATGCCGATCCGTAACGTACTCCATATTTTGTGCGGTCTACATCAAAAGTAGTGGTCGCTGTATTTTCAGTTACAACCATATTTACTGATACAGATTCTGTATGACCTTTAATCGTTAGGTCTCCCACAACATTATATCCAGTAGCACTTTCTGTAACTTCTGTAATAGTAAAAGTTGCTTCATTATGATTTGCAGTGTCAAAGAAATCTGGAGAGTTCAAGTGTCCCTCTAGTTTTTCTTTTCCTTCTCCTGCTTTAAGATCTGTAACTGCGATAGTAGTCATGTCTACAACAAAATTTCCACCTACTAGTTTATCATCTTCCATTTCTAGTGAACCAGAAACAAGATCAATAGTTCCATTGTGCTGGCCTAATACTTTTTTTCCAGTCCAGTTGATACTGCTTTCTTTTACGATAACCTTTTTAAGAATTGGGTTTGTGTTAGCAAATGCACCTGTAGTTACGATAAGTGCTAGTAATGCTGTTGTAATTTTCTTTTTCATTTTTTAGTTTTTTGTTTCTGTTCTTAATTTATTGAGCAAGTTATTGAGCTGCTCTATCTCATTATTGTCTAGCTGAGACGTAATTTTTTCTTCGGCATTACTAACCGCCGCATCAAGTATTTTTAGGAGTGAAAGGCCACCGTTTGTAATGGTGATTTCAACTTTGCGGCGATTAGAAGGACAAGTAGCTCGTGCTACTAATTCTTTTTTGATAAGCTTATCTACTAGACGAGTAGTGTTACTTGCCTTGGTAACCATACGCTCGTTAAGTGTAGAAAGATTTGCCGGCTTTCCCTTTTGTCCTCTTAATATGCGCAACACGTTAAATTGCTGTAATGACAAGTCATGAGATTTTAGAGCGCTAGCAATAATGTCATTAGACCATTGTGCGGTATATGAGAGATTTATGGTGAGTTTTTGAGCTACACCTAGCGTCTTTGTTTTAATATGTTCTTCTATTGTCATTACAATATTTGTATATACAAATGTATATCTTTAAGAGAGTTCATAAAAGCCTTTATATTTATTTTAACATATGTAGTGAGGGGTGTCCTAATATTCTTAACAATGCTCTCATAAAGTCTGTTAATTGAGATACATAGAAGATATAATCATAATAATTTTGACAAATGAAGCGAATGCTAGTGGCCTTATTAATCATCTTAACATCCTGCCAAGAAAGGCAAAAGGATTATAAAGAGGCATTTATAGAAGGTAGTAATATTAAAGCATTGAACTACGATGGTCTAGAATACTATATACAAAATCATCCTTCTGAAACTTTAGTGATAAACTTTTGGGCAACATGGTGTGCTCCATGTATCAGGGAGTTGCCGGCTTTTGAGAAATTAGGAAAAGAATACAAAAACAAAGATGTAACTATATTATTAGTGAGTCTTGACTTTCCAGATCAATTAGAAGCTCTTAAAGCTTTTGTTGAGAAGAAAGATTTACAATCTGAAGTTTTATATCTAGATGATGGAGATGCAAATGCTTGGATACCAAAAGTAAATGATTCGTGGAGTGGTGCGATACCAGCAACACTTATAACTGGATCAAAAAGAAAGAAATTTTATGAGCGCTCTTTTACATATGAAGAAATAGAGCAAGAATTGAATACCTTAATTAATTAATAATGAAAACATTTAAAATCTTAACGTTACTAGCCTTAGTGGTAGTAGTATCTGCATTTGCTGCAAATGCTGTTATTAAAAAGGATAGAAGCGGATACGACATAGGTGATGAAGCAGGAGATTTTTATCTACGTAACGTAGACAATGCGATGATGTCATTGAGAGACTTTGAGGATGCAAAGGGTTTTGTAGTTGTGTTTACATGCAACACTTGTCCTTTTTCAATAGCTAATGAAGATAGATTAATTGCTATTGATACCAAATATAAAAAGTTAGGTTATCCAGTAATCGCGATTAATCCAAATGATCCGCATATTAAGCCTGGAGACAGTTTTAAAGCGATGCAACAACGTGCAAAGAAGAAGGGATTTACTTTTCCTTATCTGCTAGATGATGGTCAAGAAATTTTTCCTAAATATGGAGCAACAAAAACTCCACATGTTTACGTGTTACAACGCGTTCAAGAAAAGAATATAGTTAAGTACATAGGTGCTATAGATAATAGTAGTCGAGATGAAAAAGCTGTTACAGAAAAATACTTAGAAAATGCTCTTGATGAGATTTTGTCAGGTAAGGAGGTTACACTTAAAGAAACCAAAGCTATAGGTTGTGCGATTAAGTCGTAATTTGAGAAAAATAGAATTGTAAAATGAGTCACAAATGTGGCTCATTTTTTTTGGATACATCATCCATGAGTATTTCGTAAATTTGCACTCAAAATCCCAGAATGATATTACAGCAATTATATACTAAATGTCTAGCTCAAGGAGCTTATTTTATAAGTTCAAATGGAGAAGGAGCTATTATAGATCCTCTGCGCGAGGTACAACCGTATCTTGATCTTGCAGCCGAAAATAAGACGACCATTAAGTATATTTTTCTTACTCATTTTCATGCAGATTTTGTGAGTGGCCAGGTAGATCTTGCAAAAGCTACTGGTGCTACCGTGATTTTAGGTCCTAATGCAAAAGCAGGATATGACTATCACAGCGCGAGTGATGGAGAGCTATTTATCTTGGGAGATTTATCTATTACCACCATCCATACGCCAGGTCATACCATGGAGTCTACGTGTTACCTTCTTAAAGATAAACAAGGAAAAGAAGAAGCTCTTTTTACCGGGGATACGCTTTTTATAGGTGATGTAGGAAGACCAGATCTTGCTGCCAAAACAGATCTTACAACTCAAGATCTTGCAGGTCATTTATATGACTCATTACACCATAAGATTGCACCATTATCTGACGACATTATCATTTATCCTGCCCATGGAGCAGGTTCTGCTTGCGGTAAAAACATGAGTAGTGAGACCAGTGATACGCTAGGTAATCAAAAGCAAAATAATTACGCATTTAAGCTCAATAAAGAGGACTTTATTAAAGAGCTCACAGATGGCTTGACGCTTCCGCCGGCTTATTTTCCACATAATGTGGCAATGAATAAGAAGGCAAATACAGATTTTGATACCATTATCAATAGAGGAACAACGGCTTTGACTCCTGATCAGTTTGAAAAACTGGCAAATGAAATGGAGGTACTCGTGCTGGATACAAGAAGTGTTTCCGCTTTCGCGAAAGCGTCATTACCTCAAGCTTGGTTTGTAGGATTACAAGGACAGTTTGCACCGTGGATAGGAGCACTCATCGCAGATATTCACCAAAAAATAATCTTTATCGCCGAAGAAGGTACTGAAGAGGAAGTAGTAACGAGACTTGCGAGAGTAGGTTATGATAATAGTTTAGGATTCTTAGAAGGAGGAGTAGAGGCTTGGGAGCAATCTGGCAGGACGGTAGTTGCTACAGCAGAAGTAACTGCTCAAGAATTTGTAGATGGCATTGCTGCTGGCGATATCAAGAATCCGCTAGATGTACGTAAAGCTGGAGAATATGCAACAAGTCATATAGAGGGACTGCCACATATGGGACTAGATGAAGTGCACGTTAATGCACACACGCTTGAAGCAGGTAATACTTATCACATACATTGCGCAGGTGGTTATAGGTCTCTTATTTATGCATCTATAGCAAGATCATATGGCATAAATAATGTAGTGAATGTGCTAGGTGGATATGGTGCCATAAAAAAGGCAGATACTTCTAGCATTAAATTGACATAATTCAGCTAATTTTAAACAAATACTAATTGCGATGGCTCATAGAGATATGTACTATTGCACAAATATTAAACAATGACAGATTTAACAATCCCACAATGGGAAGAGAAAATTGCTCAAGATAAAGATGCGGTAATTCTAGACGTACGTACAGAAGAAGAAGTAGAAAACGGAATGATAGAAGGAGCAAAACATATTGATATTTACCTAGGTCAAGGATTCCTTGATGAGGTAGAGAAACTGGATAAGAGTAAAAACTATTATGTGTATTGTCGTTCAGGAGTGCGCAGTGTACAAGCATGTGCTCTTATGGGACAAAAAGGGTTAAACAACACTTACAACTTGCTAGGTGGTTATAATGCTTGGGATGCAGCGCATTGAGAATAGCCAGCGTTTGAAATACGCTCTCATTGCGATGACGCTTTGTTTTTCTCTGTGGAGTTGTAATGAAGCTACTTCTCAAAAAGAAGTAAGCGGTCTAGCTACTCAAGAAGTAATCACTGTGATTGACGTTGACACCTTTGAGAAGGAAGCATTAGTTGCAGGAGCGCAACTTGTAGACGTACGTAGAGATAATGAGTGGGAGCGTGGTCACCTTGAAAATGCTAAGCACTTTGAGATGAATAACCCTAACTGGCAATCTCAAATAGAAACGCTAGATAAGAGTAAGCCTGTTTATGTGTATTGTGCTAAAGGCGGTAGAAGCGCCAAGTGTGCACAACAGCTAAAAGAAGCAGGATTTACAACGATTTATGATCTTGAAGGCGGAATTAATAATTGGAATTCTGCAGGAAAACCATTAGAGTAGTTACTCGTTTTGCATTATATAAAAAAAAGCCCACCGATTACGATGGGCTTTTTTTTGGTTGATATTTTCTTTTTGCAATTGCTAGTAATTATCTTCTATCTTATCATCTGTAAGTGTTTTTACAAATGCAGTTAATGCGGAAAGTTCCTCATCAGTGAGTGTAAGATTGTCAAATGGCAAAGTTTGATGCGGAAGGTCAAACCCTAGACCGCCGCCACCGCCTTGATTGTAAAAGTCCATTACTTGCTCCAGTGTGGTGTATACACCATTATGCATATATGGAGCTGTAAGCGCGGCGTTGCGCACTGTGGGAGTTTTAAACATGCCTTTGTGTTGCTCTGCTTCAAAACGCCAATAGTAGCCAGTATCATCATCGAGTTCTTTGTTTTCTGCTGTTTCGGGAACACCAATAACTTCGCGTTCAGTCTCTGCAAAAAATGGAGGTACAGTGCCATTTGTGAGTGGCATAAAGTGACACGTGGCACATAATGCTTTCCCCATGAAGAGGTTCATACCTAGTTGTTCTTCTTTTGTAAAGGTATCTTCATCTCCTCGCATATTACGGTCAAATTTTGAATCAAAACTATTGAGCGTGCTTACATATGAAGAGATTGCCTTTACTACATCTGTATTGCGCGTAGATACTCCGCCGTAAGCTTTTTCAAACATTTCTAAGTAGCTAGGATCTTCTAGAATACTTGTAGAAAATTCATGCACATTAGTATTAAACTCCTTCTCATTTGTAAATACCGCAGATACTTGATCAATAATCGAATTAGAGCGGCCATCTGCAAAGAAGTTTTGTTGGAACACAGTATTAAGCAGCGTAGGCGTGTTTCTCTGCAGTGCTTCACCAGTATTGCTTTTATTTACAACAAGACCATCTGCATATGCCTTTTTTGGATCATGGCAAGTTGCACATGCCATCGTACCGCTAGTGGATAGCTTTTCGTCAAAAAATAGTTTCTTTCCTAAAGTGATTTGCTCATCTGTAGGATTCTTGTTGATACTAGGGGTGAAGAAGCTCACATTAAAGCTATCGTCTTCAAAAAAAGTAGGAGCGTCAAAGTTAAATGGAGTACTCTGGTTTCCTTCCCAAAGTTCGCTAGTTTTCCTGATAGCTACCCAGCTACGTGTGATAGGAGTAAGGTGGGTGCGTGTAAAGGAATAACGATCAAAGGTATTGTAGTCACTATTTTCATTAATAAAGGTAACGGCTTCATTAATTTGCAAAGTGAATTGCTTGTCTAGTGCTTCGTTCTTAGCTTGAATAATAGATTGAATACTTGCTTGATACGTGTCATGAAGATTTTGAAGGGACACAGCACCTTCATTTATGCCTAGCTGACTTACAGGTGTATCAAAACCTGCAATTGAAAAGCTCAGTACTCTCAGTAATTGCTGGTGAGTTGCGGTAAAATACCTAGGAGCATTGAGTTCTCTTTTCTCAATGTTTTTTTTGAGATTTTGTAAAAGTCCGTAAGTGACCGTAAGCTCTTTGTCATATTGGCCTTGAGAGGTTTCTCCCTCATAAATGCTTTCTTCTATTTTTTGTAAGCCTACAGGATTCATAGTTTTCTCATTATCCTCTTTATAAATAGGTAATGCTGGTCCATTTACTCGGTGTCCTACTGGAGGGTTGAGGTACGACGCATAAGGTTCTGCTTTTTTGAAAGCTATGCGCAATGTTTTGAAAACTTCTTTAGCTTTTGGATCTGTTACAGGAAGTTGTTTTAGTGTATCTATTCCAGCAATAGCATTAGTAATCTCTTGTAGATAAATGGTTCTTGAGGCTTCCCAATTTGCCACAGTTTGTGTAGCGTATTCCGGTACTTCATTCTTACAGCTTTGTGATAGGGAGAAGATAACTAAGAGCAGTATGTAAAAAGGTTGATTTG
This sequence comes from Dokdonia sp. Dokd-P16, assembly GCF_003095655.1. Taxonomy (NCBI): domain Bacteria; kingdom Pseudomonadati; phylum Bacteroidota; class Flavobacteriia; order Flavobacteriales; family Flavobacteriaceae; genus Dokdonia; species Dokdonia sp. Dokd-P16. Next base: position 429,129 of record NZ_CP029151.1, on the reverse strand, counting down.
TAGTGATTTTCATGCGAGTATGTTCATTGTAAAAGCGCAATCCCAAAAATGAGACTGCGCTTTATTAAAATAATATTGGCTTATATCTACCTAGGTAAACCGCGTAGCAACACAACTTGTGATGCTTGATTATCCTCATAAGCACTGTTAGTGTGACCATCAAGTGCTTTAAAATCTTCACTTCTCCAGTAGTGTGGTTGTAAGTTTAATAGGAATGTGTTAGGCTCTCCTATTTTATCAGAGATGTCTATAAGTGCACCAAATTCTCCACTTAAACCAGTACTGTTATCATCTGCTAGATCCTGGCGTACTACAAGTTCAAGTACCTGCTGTACGTTTGTACCGCTTAAGTCTGACTGATAAATATATGCAGCATGACCTCTTGAGAAAGAGTTAGGGTCTTCCTGTACGTACACAAAGTTCTCTGTTACACAGATGTTATCTGGGCTTTGTAATGCAGCAAGGTTACCGTCTTGATTATTAGTATCTGTGTTTCCACTTATGATTTGAGTAAGCTTTCCTTCTAGTGGATTGTTGTCATCAAGAGCGAGTTTATATACAGTTCCCCAGTCGTTGTAAGTTCCCTGTCCTGGTCCGCGTCCAGTAACTGCAAAGAATACATTTCTACCATTTGCGTCAGATCCTTTTTGATAATCTACATCTTCTACACGCATAAACTGTGCAGCAAATACGTCATTACACGCAGTTTCCATTTCGTTTTTAGTAAGTGCGGCTCCATTAGGTATTTCTACAAATTCTACATCGTATTCTTCTTGAAAATCTAGAGAAGACTCATTGTAAGAAGTGTTAGGTATAACATCTTGCACACCTCCCATTCCATCAGATACTTGCTTAAAACGTAGTACGTAGATAGAACCTCCAGTAAAATCTGCATCACCAGCAGTAGAGTAGTACATAGCAACTTGTCCCTCAGAGTTACTTGAGTCGTCATCACCACCTACAATTACAGTAGCGCCAGAATATGCATCTTTAGGTAGCGGAGTTGCGTTTTCCCAAGAAAATTCTCCTAGTGCGTCTAGTCCGAAATCTGCTTGTGGTGTTGGAGTTGTTACTCTTGGATCGATAGCTTTTACATCATAGTTAATACTTTCTGAAGCAGATAAGAATATGTCCTCATCTCCTCCGTGTACGTCTGCCTCCCACATAGTAGCACTACATTGTCTTGCAAAGTCAGACACTCCAGAATCTAGTAAGTAATCTCCAGATATAGGAACTAGATTTTGATCAAAACGGATACGAGCTACTGCATAACTATCTTCACAGTTAGTTACATAAATGTAATCTTCACCGTCTACTAAAAAACCAGAACCATCTGCAGATCCTGCAAGCTGAAAATCTCCTCCTATAACATCAGGAGTAGATACTAGTGAGTATGCTTCTACATAGTTAAACTGTGGAGACATTGCAACTAGTGGTGGCGTTGCAGATTTATCTGAAAATAGTGTTGTTCCCATTTCAAAATCATCTCCATCTTCACCGTCTGCTCCATCCTGTCCATCGGCGCCATCCTGTCCATCTTGTCCATCTACACCGTTTATACCGTCTATTCCATCTTCGGCATCGTCACAGCTTGTAAAAAGAACACTTGTTCCTGCTATAAATAGCATTGTTAAAAAAATTGACTTTACTTGTTTCATTTTTGTTGAATAATTAGTTGATTATTAGAATGGTTTAAAAGTAGTCTCAGAGTAAGAGAGTAAACGTTATCTAATCGTAGCCTTTCTATTAAAAAAGCGTTTATTTTATGTAAAGTCTTAACTGTTTAATAAAACGAGATTTTACATTTAGTTAAAACCCGTTATTATTAAATCTTATATTTTTTAAAGGAAAATGAGAGGCACGCTTTCGCGAAAGCAAAACTAAAAGTATTGAAAATCAGTTGAAAGGGTTCTGGGTGATGCTATTGTGAAAAGAATAAGTACCATATTTTTGTACACACTATTAACATATTATCTCAAAGACAAATGCTAACTTTATAGTAAAAACTTGCGATGACTACTATATTTCCATTGAGACTAGAACAAGCTTTATCAAAACTATATGCAGCATTTTCTGATGGTAGCTTGCATCCGGGTTGTTGCACGGCTTGCGCGGTAGGAACTATTTGTGACAATAAAGATTTGTGGAAGCACATGACGGATGCTCACGGTTCACTTATACTCAATTATGTAGGAAAGGTAAATGAGGCTTTTGGTAAGCGTTTTTATGGGTATTTGCCTAGTGAATTACTCCAGATTGAGGCTGTTTTTTTACGAGCTTGCGGTTATGAGTTACCTATAAGCCGCGGCAGTATGAAACCAACAAACCCACAAAGCGATGCCGTGATGTTTAATGGGATGCGTGCCGTTATACATTACTTATGCGAGCTAGATGGTGTGCAAGACGTAATGGATATTCAAGAGCAGTTTCTTTCTGCTACTGCAGAAAAAAGGACTTTAAATAATGTTTAATGAGGGTAAGCCTAGACAAATAATAATATAAGCGCAAGTACTATTCCTCCTGCTACAAAGAGCATTCCCTTTCTGTAAATAGGGCTAGATGGAATAAACATCCAGAATGAGGATATTACAAAGAATAGTAAGCTTAGTCCAAAAAAGATATTTAAAAAATATAGAGGATCACCAGATTTAGCTTTATGGAAATGAGTAAGCTTATCAAGTATAAAAGGCAATTCTTTTTTAGAATACACAACCGCTCCAGTAGTACTATTATAAGTTCCTTCAGCAAAGTAGAGAACACTACCTTCTTCTTTAGTTACCTTAAGTCTTTTATTATTTACAGCTTTGGCTAGTGATGGCGCAGAGAGGTTTGGGTCAAGTGTTTTTTCTATGACAACCGTATTCTTAAAAGTATCTGAGTCTCTAAAGATTAAAACAATCCCACTTATCGCATAAACTGCCATGATTCCTGCTAGAAAGAAGCCTAGGTATCTGTGAAGAATGCGCATTTTAAGTGAAGTAGATTTTTTACGAGCCATGAATTTTATTTTAGAAGAGCAAGGTATAAAAAACTAAGTTTTAGGAAAAGTAGAAGACCTGTAAAAGATCAAAAATCTAGATATCCTCTTATTGTAATGAATTTGTGTTTGTAGTGGATTTAGTCTGTAGTAGTTTTTATTTTTTCTACATCATTTGCTTTGCGTTCTTCTTCTTTTTCTACAAATTTCTTGTGTTCGAGATGCGCATAATGATCCTTCTTACGATTGTAGATACTTTTAATGCCATCAGACTTACCATAGAGTGTTACTTCATCATGTGGTAACATTTTAAAATTACCCGATGGAGATCCAAAATAACCTGTCCCCTCACGCTCTACACCTAGCACAGTGATTCCTTCCTCTCGTAAGTCTAACTCTTGTAGTGTGCGATTGCACATCCAGCCATCTGTATCTACGGTAGCTTTTATAATTTTAAAATTGTCTTTTAGATGTAATACAGCAGCATAGTCTTGAACCTCTAGGTCTGTATACTTTTTGAGCATTCTATTAATTACTTTAGATAAGCCGCGATTAACCCATTTACTACGTATCCCGAACCATAGCACTAGAATACCGCCTACAATGATTAAAAACCCATAAAATCGAGAAGCATTAGATTCTGGTAGCACAAAGGTGAGTATCAATGATGACATCGCAGTAACAATTCCGGCATTACCTATGAGCATTAAGTTGTAAATAATCTTACGGCGTACAGGATGATTCATAATGCTTTCTGTTTCCTGCGAACTTATGCCTGCACCAGTGTAAGCAGATCGCGATTGAAACTTGGCACTTTCTTCTGAGAGACCAGTGTGTACTAGTGCGATAGTAGAAATCTTAGTGATCAACACAGAGATAGTGATGATAAGGAATAGGGAAACAGCTGCAATCATATGTGGTAATTCTAGGAGCTACAAAGCTAGTTATTTATTGTAATCATCTTACAAAAACATGTGGTCAAGCAAGCACTATTTATGACAGACTATTAAGGTAAAAGGCAATGACCAGACCTAGAGCAGTTGCGAGTCCAGTCCAGTATTTATCTTCTTTAAAAGCTTTTGGGAAAACTTCAATAGCAAGTGAAGCTACGACAGCACCACCGGCAAAACACCGTATATTGTTTAGGATATCTTTAGAAACATTTTCTAGAAAGAAGTAACCTACAAGTGCTGCGGCAGAAAGCAATATGGCAGTCCCTGTCCATAGTATGAGGATAGATCTTTTAGACCTTCCGTCGTCTTTCATTTCTTTTGCTCCTCCCGCAGCTTCGGGAAGATTAGATAGCAGTATCGATCCAGAAAGAGCGGCAACAGCAAGTGGGTCTGCGCTTATAAGTGCAACACCTAGTGCTAAGTTCTCTGGAAGACCGTCTAGGGTTATGGCTGCTAGAAGACCTGCGCCACCGCTTTTTGAACTCCATTTTTCTTTTACATAAAAATCTAAGCTTGTAAATACTAAAGCTCCTATAAAAACAAACAAGAGCGGTAGCAGTACATCACCATCCTCCATAGCAGGTTCTATAAGCTCTAACACTGCAGATACTATGAGTGCTCCTCCAGCAAGTGCAATGAGAAATCCTTCTGTCTTTTTTGGTAATCTTCCATACAATCCCCATAAGGCACCAGCAACGAGTGACATAGAAACGACAAATACTACAATAGTAGTGATAAACATGATGAAAAAGATATTTTGGCTTTAAGCCAATAAAATATATAAGCAACAGTGATATTGCTAAGCGGCTTTGTTTGTTCGCTTAAAATAATCAATCACGTGTAGGCTCGTAAGTCCGTGAATAAGAATGCTAAAGAGAATCACATAACTCACAATGCCAAATAGCTCGTCATACTCTGTAAAATTACCGTGTATCAAAGCATAACTAAGGTAAAAGAAACTCCCTATACCGCGTATCCCGAAGAAACTAATAGCCCACTTTTTTGCTCCTGAAAAATTTGTTGTAAGCATGGCGAAATACCCGAAAATAGGTCGCAATACTAGCACAATAACTAGACTCGCTATGATACCATTTACATCTGTGTATGATAAAATACCCGAGACTAGTGCGCCACCAAAAAAGATAGTCCATAATGCGACGAGTAATTTTTCTGTTTCTTCTGCAAAGTGCAGCATGGAGGTGTTTATATTATCCTCTGTAGATTTTCGGCAGTGATATTGCATAAATACACCAGTAGCAAACACACTTAAAAAACCGTAGGTACTGAGTATTTCTCCTAGACCGTAGGAGAAGAATGTGAGTGCGACCGCAATAAAACCATTGAGTATATATTTTTGATGTTCTTTACTATGGTATTGTACCACCCAGCTATATATAAAGCCTATTAAGGCGCCAACTAAGAGACCACCTATAATTTTAAATAAGACATAATAGCTTATAAAATGCATCCAGTTTATTTCTTGAAAACTGCTAGCTTCACTCCATAAAATAGCTAGAAAGACAAATGGAAAAGCTAGCCCATCATTTATACCAGCCTCTGCGGTAAGCGTGTACCGTAAACCTGTATTTCTTTCTTCTAAATCTTGATGTTCTTCTAGTTGTAATTCACTAGCAAGCACGGGATCTGTAGGCGCAAGGACTGCAGCGAGTAATAAAGAAACGGGACCATTGAGTCCTAGTAAGAAATGAGCAATAGCAAAGATGGCAATCATGCATAGCGGCATTGTAATCGCTACCAGTGACAACGGTTTTTTCCAGTCACTCCATTTATAGCTAGTGCCTATTTTGAGCCCAGCCGTCATAAGACTTATGATCACAATAACTTCACTTACAATCTTACCTGTTTCTAATTCCCATAGCGGATCTGGCCAAGGAAGAGGTGCACCCGCAAAGTATAATATCATACCTAATAGTAGTAGCGGTATGATGTAAGTGATTTTTATTTTTTTTGAATACACGGGAATAAATGCCATAAGTGAGATAGCAAATCCAGTGTAAGCTAATGCAACAAAATAAGGAGGGGTTTCTACTATAAAAGGCATTGCGCTATTCGTTTTTATTGATTGTTTTTTTTGCTTTCATTCTATCTTCTAAAATTGCAGGAGGAGGTATAGGTGCCAGTCTATGTTTTTCAATCTCCTTTTCGTTTATTTGTATTTTAATGAGTAACTCTTTGATTTCAATAGCTAGGTGCTCTTGATATGCGTTTATCACCTCTTCTTTTGTCTTATAAACCTTTCCTTGATGTCCTTCTATTCTCAAAAAATCATGTTCATCTATAGAGATTTTAGAAGCAAAATGTTGCTTTATCTCCTTTAAACTATTCAGAATAAATTGCTTTTCTAGTTGGTCTACGGTAGTATCGCAATCATTACATGGAGCATTCAATACCCGTGTTAATCGATCTTGATCTTCAAAATAATCAAGCACATTATTGAGCTTCTCAGATGGTTGAGCGACAGCTTCTGTAGATATCTTAAATGAAACCCCAGGCTTTTTTGTTTTCTCACGCTGAGAAAAAGCTGTGGTAGCGATACATAGTACTAAGAGTGTAGTTGTTATTTTCATAATAATGCAATAGTTAAATGAGTGCTTTTAGAATATCAAGTACGCTCAAGAAGCATATAATATGGAAAGAAGATACTACTTTTCTGCTTTATCGCTCGTTTTTTTTAATAATCAGAATGCGTGATAGCTATAATTTAAGAAGTGGTCAGTGTGTCACGGCAGTCAGTTTTGCTCTATTTCGGTTTCAATAGTGATATCAAATGTTGCACCTGGCGCGAGCGTTTTATAAGAACCTTTTTTAGTGATATCAATGCTTTCATCTTCGCTATCTGGAAGCCCTAACCACGGTTCAATACACACATAATCTGCAGCGGGTTTTGACCATAAAGCAAGGTTAGGATAATCCTTAAAGCGCACGATGACTCCTTTCTTTTTATCTTTTTTACGCAGTCGTACCCAGTCATGAGTAATGTCTGTAAAGATGAGGGCATCTTCATTGAAAAGCGTTTTTGAGAGTGGTAAGAGTCCGCCATTAGTTTTGATAGATCGTTTTTTAGGAGATAATAATCCGCTATTTCCTAGCGTGCGAGACTCAAGATTAAGTGGCTCTGGAAACTCAATGATATAATCAGATAGTGCAGTATGCTCATCCAGCGGGCAAGCATAAGCAGTGTGACCACCACAGGCAAAATGCATAGGCACGGTATCATTATTTGTAACCGTATATGTCATTAACAATCGATACTCAACAAGAGTAAAGCTTACGCGAAAATGGAACTTATATGGATACTGTCGTAAGGTTTCATCTGAACTTGTGAGCGTAAAAGAACAACTAGACGCGTCTTGTTGCTGAAAATCAAGCTGCTCATTATTTCTTATAATTCCATGCTTAGTCATGGCATAGTCTTCGCCATTAAAAACCATCTTATTCTCCTTAATGTTACCAATCGCAGGAAACAACACCGGCGAACTACTTCCCCACACAGAAGAATCTATCTGCCAGATATATTCTTCACCAGTCTCCTTATTAATTAAAGAACGTATTTCTGCCCCTTTTGACGTGATAGTGCAGATGAGGTTTTCATTTTGGATGGTGTGGAGCATGGTTGAGTGTGTTGAATATGCGCAATAAAGTTAGGGAATTAATAAATTCTGAGTTTATAGTTTTTCCTTTATCAGGACGTATGTGGGGTGTTCTACATTACTATTATTATAGTTGATTTTTTATGTCAGCGCCCTATTATTCTGATATTGAGCTTTTTTTTGATGGATAATTCTTACAGATTGCATATTATTTGTAAGAATTATCCTATTTTCACGAAAATTTTTAACGAAAATTATTCTGAAGAGTATGGAAAAAATTACATTAAGATTACTTTGCTTACTGTCACTTTTAGCAACCGTGACAATTAATGCTCAGATTGAAAACAACTACGCTTTCTCAGAGAGTTTAGAGACTTATGAGCCTCTAGTAGGAGCAAATGAAAGGGTGCTTTCCCGCTTTACAGTTGGAAATGTTATCCTCCCATTTGACTTTCAGTATGCCGGCAAGGAGATTGGCAATATGAGGTTTCAAAATAATGGTGCATTAACTGTAGGATCAGTACAGCCGCAACCGAATGATCTAGCAGACCTTGGTCAGCAAGACGGTAATGGAGCTACTTCAATAATAGCACCTTTATGGGATAATAACATCAGAGCTGCACAAAACAATACAACTGCTAAACAAAAAACTTTAGTTGAAGGAATTGCTCCTAATAGAACATATACTGTGGAATGGGAAAATGTTCTTTGGGGAGATGTAGAGGGTTCTGAAGTTAGTTTTAGGGTGATTTTTGAAGAGACTACCAATAAGATTAGCTTTCTATACGGCCCAAATTCTGCAACAACTAATCAAACAGCTAGTATTGGTTTCAATACTGAATTTTCTTCTGCCCTTAGCTTTTTGAGTGTGACTCCAGGTGCAACAGCCACAATTAGCAGCACAGTTTCTAATAATGTAATTTCAACATCAAATTATCCAGGTGAAGGTACTCGTTATACTTTTGAATATATACCTCCATCTTGTGGGATTCCATCTTCATTAGATATAGATGAAAATTTATTGACACCGACAACAGCATCGGTTACTTGGACAAACGCTCAGAACGAAGTTCAATGGGATATTCTAGTAACTAATCGCGATACTCAAAATACTGCAATAGTTAATGCAAACAGCAATCCATTTAATCTTGAGGGTTTAGATCAGGATACTAAGTATAGTATTGCTATACGCTCTAATTGTCAATCAGGTGAGCTTAGTGAGTTTTCATCTCAAGTTTTTTTTAAGACTCCAGCCGTTTGTCCACAGCCTATTTCCTTAGCTGCCACAAATATTACGTTAGATAGCGCTCAATTTAATTGGTCTCCTGGTGATGCGGAGACTTCTTGGGAAGTAGCTGTCTTAGAAGTGGGAGATCCAGAGCCTTCTTCAGGAACTATGGTAGCTGTCACAAATTATCAAATTTCTAATTTGACAAAGGATACAGATTATGTGCTTTACGTCAGAGCGAACTGCGGTCTTACAGATGGTTTTAGTTTGTGGTCTACACGTAGTTTTAGAACATTAGCAACGTGTGATGCCCCTAGTGGTCTCACAGTAGATAATGTGGGGTGTTCTTCATTAGAGTTGAGCTGGGTTGAGAATAATTCTGCAACTTCTTGGGAAGTATTAGTTGAAAAACTTGGTACTTCAGAGTCATTTACTTTAAATACCTCTTCTAATCCTTATATAGTACAAGATTTAACCCCAAGTAGAACATATAGGGTTTCTGTTAAATCTATCTGCGCAGCAGATGATACTAGTAGATTTTCTCAAAGAGCTTTCGGTCGAACATTAGATGATACTGAAGCACCTGTGGCTAGCGCAAATGATATTACTGTCCAACTTGATGTACTAGGGAATGTTACTATACAAGCAAGTGATATAGATAATGGCTCTACAGATAATTGTGAGATTGCCTCAATTTCTGTAGCACCAAACACATTTGATTGTGCTAGTGTAGGAACGCCACAAACAGTAGTGTTAACAGTAACAGATGTTTCTGGAAAGAGAGACACTGCTGAGGCAACGGTAACCGTAGAAGATACAATGGCACCAACTGCAATTGCTCAAGATCTCACAGTACAGTTAGACGCTTCAGGAACGGTTTCAATTTTAGCATCCGCTATTGATAACGGATCTTCAGATAACTGCTCGGTTAGTACATTGACAGTTAGTCCAAACACATTTGATTGTGCTAGTGTAGGAACACCACAAACAGTGTTGTTAACAGTAACAGATGCTTCTGGAAATACTGATACAGCTCAGGCAACAGTTACGGTAGAAGATACAGTTGCACCAACTGCAATTGCTCAAGATATCACCGTACAGTTAGACGCTTCAGGGACGGTTTCAATTGTAGCATCCGCTATTGATAACGGATCATCAGATAACTGCTCGGTTAGTACATTGACAGTTAGTCCAAACACATTTGATTGTGCTAGTGTAGGAACACCACAAACAGTGTTGTTAACAGTAACAGATGCTTCTGGAAACAGTGATACAGCTCAAGCAACAGTAACAGTAGAAGACACGATGGCTCCAACCGCAATTGCTCAAGATATTACCGTACAGCTAGACGCTTCAGGAACGGTTTCAATTGTAGCATCCGCTATTGATAACGGATCATCAGATAATTGCTCGGTTAGTACATTGACAGTTAGTCCAAACACATTTGATTGTGCTAGTGTAGGAACACCACAAACGGTGGTATTAACAGTAACAGATGCTTCTGGAAATACTGATACAGCTCAGGCAACAGTTACGGTAGAAGATACAGTTGCACCAACTGCAATTGCTCAAGATATTACAGTACAGTTAGACGCTTCAGGGACGGTTTCAATTGTAGCATCCGCTATTGATAACGGATCATCAGATAACTGCTCGGTTAATACATTGACAGTTACACCAAACACATTTGATTGTGCTAGTGTAGGAACACCACAAACAGTGGTGTTAACAGTAACAGATGCTTCTGGAAACAGTGATACTGCCGAGGCAACAGTAACAGTAGAAGACACGATGGCTCCAACTGCAATTGCTCAAGATCTCACAGTACAGTTAGACGCTTCAGGAACGGTTTCAATTGTAGCATCCGCTATTGATAACGGATCATCAGATAACTGCTCGGTTAGTACATTGACAGTTAGTCCAAACACATTTGATTGTGCTAGTGTAGGAACACCACAAACAGTGTTGTTAACAGTAACAGATGCTTCTGGAAATACTGATACTGCCGAGGCAACAGTAACAGTAGAAGACACGATGGCTCCAACCGCAATTGCTCAAGATATTACCGTACAGCTAGACGCTTCAGGAACGGTTTCAATTGTAGCATCCGCTATTGATAACGGATCATCAGATAACTGCTCGGTTAGTACATTGACAGTTAGTCCAAACACATTTGATTGTGCTAGTGTAGGAACACCACAAACAGTGTTGTTAACAGTAACAGATGCTTCTGGAAATACTGATACAGCTCAGGCAACAGTTACGGTAGAAGATACAGTTGCACCAACTGCAATTGCTCAAGATATCACCGTACAGTTAGACGCTTCAGGGACGGTTTCAATTGTAGCATCCGCTATTGATAACGGATCTTCAGATAACTGCTCGGTTAGTACATTGACAGTTAGTCCAAACACATTTGATTGTGCTAGTGTAGGAACACCACAAACAGTGTTGTTAACAGTAACAGATGCTTCTGGAAACAGTGATACTGCCGAGGCAACAGTAACAGTAGAAGACACGATGGCTCCAACCGCAATTGCTCAAGATATTACCGTACAGCTAGACGCTTCAGGAACGGTTTCAATTGTAGCATCCGCTATTGATAACGGATCATCAGATAATTGCTCGGTTAGTACATTGACAGTTAGTCCAAACACATTTGATTGTGCTAGTGTAGGAACACCACAAACGGTGGTATTAACAGTAACAGATGCTTCTGGAAATACTGATACTGCCGAGGCAACAGTTACGGTAGAAGATACAGTTGCACCAACTGCAATTGCTCAAGATATTACAGTACAGTTAGACGCTTCAGGGACGGTTTCAATTGTAGCATCCGCTATTGATAACGGATCATCAGATAACTGCTCGGTTAATACATTGACAGTTACACCAAACACATTTGATTGTGCTAGTGTAGGAACACCACAAACAGTGGTGTTAACAGTAACAGATGCTTCTGGAAACAGTGATACTGCCGAGGCAACAGTAACAGTAGAAGACACGATGGCTCCAACTGCAATTGCTCAAGATCTCACAGTACAGTTAGACGCTTCAGGAACGGTTTCAATTGTAGCATCCGCTATTGATAACGGATCATCAGATAACTGCTCGGTTAGTACATTGACAGTTAGTCCAAACACATTTGATTGTGCTAGTGTAGGAACACCACAAACAGTGTTGTTAACAGTAACAGATGCTTCTGGAAACAGTGATACTGCCGAGGCAACAGTAACAGTAGAAGACACGATGGCTCCAACCGCAATTGCTCAAGATATTACCGTACAGCTAGACGCTTCAGGGACGGTTTCAATTGTAGCATCCGCTATTGATAACGGATCATCAGATAACTGCTCGGTTAGTACATTGACAGTTAGTCCAAACACATTTGATTGTGCTAGTGTAGGAACACCACAAACGGTGGTATTAACAGTAACAGATGCTTCTGGAAATACTGATACAGCTCAGGCAACAGTTACGGTAGAAGATACAGTTGCACCAACTGCAATTGCTCAAGATATTACAGTACAGTTAGACGCTTCAGGGACGGTTTCAATTGTAGCATCCGCTATTGATAACGGATCTTCAGATAACTGCTCGGTTAGTACATTGACAGTTAGTCCAAACACATTTGATTGTGCTAGTGTAGGAACACCACAAACAGTGGTGTTAACAGTAACAGATGCTTCTGGAAACAGTGATACTGCCGAGGCAACAGTAACAGTAGAAGACACGATGGCTCCAACCGCAATTGCTCAAGATATTACCGTACAGCTAGACGCTTCAGGGACGGTTTCAATTGTAGCATCCGCTATTGATAACGGATCTTCAGATAACTGCTCGGTTAGTACATTGACAGTTAGTCCAAACACATTTGATTGTGCTAGTGTAGGAACACCACAAACGGTGGTATTAACAGTAACAGATGCTTCTGGAAATACTGATACAGCTCAGGCAACAGTTACGGTAGAAGATACAGTTGCACCAACTGCAATTGCTCAAGATATTACAGTACAGTTAGACGCTTCAGGAACGGTTTCAATTGTAGCATCCGCTATTGATAACGGATCTTCAGATAACTGCTCGGTTAGTACATTGACAGTTAGTCCAAACACATTTGATTGTGCTAGTGTAGGAACACCACAAACAGTGTTGTTAACAGTAACAGATGCTTCTGGAAATACTGATACAGCTCAGGCAACAGTTACGGTAGAAGATACAGTTGCACCAACTGCAATTGCTCAAGATATTACCGTACAGCTAGACGCTTCAGGAACAGTTTCAATTTTAGCATCCGCTATTGATAACGGATCTACGGATAACTGCTCTATTAGTACATTGACAGTTAGTCCAAACACATTTGATTGTGCTAGTGTAGGAACACCACAAACGGTGGTGTTAACAGTAACAGATGCTTCTGGAAATACTGATACAGCTCAAGCAACAGTTACGGTAGAAGATACAGTTGCACCAACTGCAAATTGTGTAGCGCCATTTACCCTAGATTTAGATGATTCAGGTACAGCGACAATAACTAGTGCTGACATTAATGATATGTCGAGCGATAATTGTGCTATTGAATCTGTTACAATTGATGTTACCACATTTACTGTAGACAACGTTGGAGATAATATAATTACGCTAACAATTACTGATTTGAGTGGTAATATATCCACCTGTTCTACGGTAGTCACTATTTCGGATCCTACTCTTTCAACTGAAGAAATAGTTGCTCCGAGTTTTGAATTTTATCCTAACCCTACAATAGATTTTATTTATTTTTCAAAAGAAATACAATCTTTGAAAATTTATGATATGTCTGGGAAATATGTGTTTAGTAGTAGTTCTGTTAGTAAGAGCTTTGATGTGTCTAGATTACCTTCTGGTTTGTACATATTAGAAATAAAGGGAACAGACAGTAAAACCGTACTAAAAAAGATGATTAAAAGATAATTGAGAATTGTAAGCTTTCTTATCGATTTATTAATCAATACAGATAAGTTAGAGAATAGAATTTTAATTATTTAGTATTAAACCCTCGATTCTTTTATGAATCGAGGGTTTTCTATTTATTCTCCTTGACATTACCAATCGCAGGAAACAACACCGGCGAACTACTTCCCCATACAGAAGGGTCTATCTGCCAGATGTATTCTTCACCAGTCTCCTTATTAATTAAGGAACGTATCTCTGCACCTTTAGAAGTAATAGTACAGATGAGGTTTTCGTTTTGGATGGTGTGGAGCATGGTTACATTTTTCGTGTTGGATTGTCTATATGTGCATTATCATGATTTTTTACTTCCCAAATTAAAACAATAGCCACGATTACATATCTAAATATAGGAGCTAATGCTAGGTTTGCTAGAAGTTTTAAATTTTCTTTTTTTAGCTCATAGTAGTTGTCAAATTCAGTTGGAAAAGTACTAATCAAAAAACCAGTTCCATAGAAGGATGATAGAAATTGTAATAGCATAATTATAAAAAATATTGAAATCAAACTAAACAACCATTTCTTATCATTTATGATAATGGTTGATTTGACAAGTTTCAAACATAATATAATACCGATTGTAAAAATAATGGTGCCCATTACTTCTGGTACCCATAAAGGACTTATCGAATTAGAGAAATAAATTATTAGAAATTGTTCTAGCACATATTTGATTAAGTGAGCGAATTCTAAAATTGAGGATAGACCAAATGCTCCTATTCCTAAAAGGCTTATAAGTGTGTGTTTATTTATTTCCAAAGCAGTCTTTTTTATAAATCTACGTGGTTTCTTTAGGATTTCAACTTTTATGCACAATTTTAATCGGCTGTACCCTCTGTTTATATGAATGGAGAATATGTTTGAGAAATCACATTTTCGCGAAAGAGTAAAATTTTAAGATATAATTAGCATTTATCCTACAAGACACCTTAACATAAATTCTGATATTATACTGCTTTTAATAATTATATGTTAAAAACGCAATAAAACAAACAATTCAACAAAACCTAAGACCTTATGAAAAGACGAAATTTTGTCCAACTCGCTGGTATGGGAGCAGGTGCCTTAATGGTGCCATCGATGATGCTGGGAAACAATATCCCAACAGAAGCACTGCTCGAACCAGGAATGGACGTACTGCTTAAAAAACAAATGGCAGATGTCGCCCTTAATACGGCAAAAGGTTTAGGTGCTTCATATGCAGATGCTAGAATAGGGAGATACCTAAACCAGTTTGTGCGCACACGTGAAGATAAAGTGCAAGGCGTTGTAAATACCGAATCTTTTGGGATAGGGATACGCGTGATTGCAAATGGTACTTGGGGTTTTGCATCTACTAATGATGTAACGCCAGATGGTATCCAGAAGGCAACAGAGCAAGCTGTAGCAATTGCTAAGGCTAACTCAAAATTCCAAACCAACCCAGTAGTGCTAGCTCCAGAAGCTTCCTACGGTGAGGTGAGCTGGAAAACGCCAATAAAAAAAGACTTTAAAGAAGTACCGGTATCTGAGAAGGTAGAGTTGTTGCTTACGGCAAATGCTGCTGCGCAGTCTAATGGAGCCAACTTTGTAAACTCTGCACTCTTTATGGTAAATGAGCAAAAGTATTTTGCCTCTACCGAAGGGTCATATATTGATCAAGATGTACATCGTATTTGGCCTACATTTGGCGTGACGGCTGTAGGTGGTGGTAAGTTTAAAACTCGCCAAGCGATGAGTGCTCCTATGGGACTTGGTTACGAATACCTAGATGGTCTTGAGTCAGAAAAACTTGAAGGACCACAAGGATTAAAATTATATAGAAATAGCTATGATATTATAGAAGATGCTGCCATGGCAGCAAAGCAGGCTAAAGAAATGCTTACGGCAAAGTCTGTAGATGCTGGAAAATATGATCTTGTACTAGAGCCTAATCACTTAGGTCTTACCATTCACGAGTCTGTAGGTCACCCTACAGAGCTAGATCGTGTACTTGGATATGAGGCAAATTATGCAGGAACAAGTTTTGCAACCATAGATAAGTGGAAGTCTAAAAACTTTAAATATGGTAGCGACCTTGTAAACATAGTGGCAGATAAGCAACAAGTGGGATCACTAGGAGCTGTAGGCTGGGATGATGAAGGTGTAAAAACCAAGCAATGGGATATCATACGTAATGGTGTGCTGGTAAATTACCAAGCAATACGTGACCAAGTGCAAATGATAGATCAGAACGAATCTCATGGATGTTGTTATGCTCAAAGTTGGAACGATGTACAGTTCCAGCGTATGCCTAATATCTCGCTAGAGCCAGGTAAAGAGCCGTATTCTATTAATGATATGATTAAGGATGTAGAAAAAGGAATCTACATTGCAGGTCGTGGATCTTATTCTATAGACCAGCAGCGATATAACTTCCAGTTTGGTGGTACCATGTATTACGAGATTAAGGATGGAAAAATAGTTGGGATGCTTAATGATGTAGCATACCAATCTAATACACAGGAGTTCTGGAACTCTTGTGCAAAAATATGTGATCAGAGTGACTACCGTCTCTTTGGATCATTCTTCGACGGGAAAGGGCAGCCTTCACAAGTGAGCGCAGTATCACATGGAAGTGCCACGACACGATTTAATGATATTAATGTGATCAACACGGGTCGTAACGTTTAATCGTCAATTTTTAAAGAAGAAACACAATGGGAATATTTTCAAAAGAAGAGGCAAAAAAAGTGATGGAGAAAGCAATGAGCTTCTCTACTGCAGATGCCTGCGTTATAAATTTAGGCGGTAGCGAGAGTGGTAACATCCGTTATGCACGTAACTCTGTTTCTACCTCAGGGCACCAGTCTAACCAGAGTCTTGCGGTCACTGCAAGTTTTGGTAAAAAATCAGGTACAGCAACCATAGACGAGTTTGATGATGCGTCACTTGAAAAAGTGGTAAAACGTGCAGAAGAACTAGCAAAGCTTGCTCCAGAAAATCCTGAGTTCATGCAGCCACTAGGGCCACAAACCTATGAGGAGTCTAAAACGTATGTAGAAGCTACGGCAAACATGACTCCAGAGTATAGAGCACAAGTAGCAGAGAGCAGCATTCAACCTGCCAAAGCAAATGATGTAACCGCAGCTGGTTTTCTCGATGGTGGTGCAGGCTTTAGCGCGATGATGAATTCTAACGGACTGTTTGCTTATAACAAGTCGACTAACGTTGAGTTTACAGTAACCATGCGATCTAATGATGGTACCGGTTCTGGATGGGTGACAAGAGATTTTAATGATGTGTCAAAATTTGACGCAGCCGAAGCTTCAAAAGTTGCTATTGATAAGGCAGTAATGTCTCGAGAAGCAAAAGCAATCGAGCCAGGAAAGTACACCGTGATTCTTGAGCCATCGGCTGGATTAGGACTACTAGAAGGCTTAGGTGGTTCTATAAGTGCACGATCTGCAGATGAGGGAAGAAGCTTCATGTCTAAAGAAGGTGGAGGCACTAAGATGGGTGTCAAAATTGTAGATGAGCGTGTAAACCTGTGGTCAGACCCTCTTAATGAAGAAGTGCCAGCAGGTACTTGGAACGGAGAAGGGCAGCCGCTTAAAAAGACGAGCTGGATAGAAAACGGAGTGGTAAAAAACCTTGCGTATGATCGTTTCTGGGCACAAGAAAAAGGCGTAGAGCCAGTCCCTTTTCCTAGTAATTTTATCATGGGTGGTGGTGATGCATCTCTAGAAGATCTCATCAAGTCTACAAAGAAAGGAATCCTCGTTACTAGGCTATGGTACATACGTTCTGTAGATCCTCAAACGCTATTATATACAGGTCTCACCCGCGACGGAACTTTTTACATTGAGAACGGAAAAATCAAGTATCCTGTAAAGAACTTCCGCTTTAATGAGAGTCCTATTATTATGCTTAATAATCTAGAAACTCTTGGCAAGCAAGTACGCGTAGATGGTAGTTTAATCCCGTATATGAAAATACGTGACTTTACTTTTACCAGTCTTTCAGATGCTGTATAAAAACGTATAAATTATATAAAACTGGTTATCACAAAAGTGGTAGCCAGTTTTTATTTTAGGTTCGCTTTCGCGAAAATATTAATCTGGAGATGTCATCACGTTGAAAATAGTTGCATTTTCGTTATTATTAGTTTGTTTTTTAATCATGTCCTGTCAAGAAAAATCTGCTTTTTTAACTAATTGTCTGTGTAAACAGATAGATGTGAAAAAAGGGATTAGAGTAGATGATAATATTGGGCGATTTAGTTTTGAGGTTCCAAATGAAGATTGGGCGCCATATTTTCATAAAGATTATTTAGGTAATGGCGTCACGGTAGGCTTAGTTGATGGGGATAATTTTAAAACCTTTAGTGTTATTGAACTAACGAAAGCTGAGAATTGGCTTAGTAAAGAGAATACTCAAACTGATATTGAAGCAAATTTTAACATTATCGAGTCGGGGCGCATTGTTGTTAATGGTCAGGAATCTCTTTGGAATTTAGCAGATTTTAATACTGATTCGGTGCAATCTTTATCTCTTTATGTGACTGTTGAATATCCTACCGAAAACTGGTTTTACACGTTAAACCTTTCTGTGAGTACAGATGAATATGGTAAAAAAGATTTGTGTGAACTTGAAAATCTAATTTTAAGCTTTAGAACAAACTAATGAATAACAAATTCTTCTTTACGCGTTTGCAATACGAATCTGGAGACTGGGACGTAGATCAGCGTATGCCATCTAATTTGCTCAACTCATTGGTAGAGTATACCACTCTTGCAGTAGATACTAAGGAGAACATTATCTCACTAGCGAGTGATGAGATTTTTAAATGTCCGTTCTGTTACATCTCAGGACATAAGCTTGTACAGTTTACTAAGAAGGAAAAAGAGAATTTTAAAAAATATATAGAAAACGGAGGTTTTGTTTTTGCAGATGACTGCAATCATGACATCGATGGATTATTTGCCAAATCATTTGAGCGCCAGATGGAAGAGATTTTTGGTCAAGATGCACTCAAAAAGATACCTAACGATCACGAGATTTATAACGTATTCTTTGAGTTTGAAGACGGTCCACCCACCACAAGTCAAGAACTAAACGGCTGGGGAGATGATCTTGTACATGAATACTTAAAAGCCATTGAAGTCAATGGAAGAATAGGAGTACTGTACAGCAACAAAGACTACGGCTGCGAGTGGGATTACGATTTTAGAAACAAACGTTGGTATAAAATTGATAACACCAGATTTGGAGTGAATATCGTGATGTATGCGTTGACATCATAGATCACCAACATCTCCCTGACTCCCTCTTCAAAGAGGTACACTGTTGCGAGAAGAGTTTGCTTTTGCTTTGCAAAAAGCAACATAAAAGTTCCCCTCTTCGAAGAGGGGTTAGGGGAGATGTTTTTACAGTAGAAGCTAAGATTAAGAATATAATATTGGAAAGAAAAACCAAACCTAGAATTTTCCACCCTTCAGGGTTGGGGAAAGAAAATTCGGAAGGAGAAGGTGAACTTTTTTCGCGAAGTGAAAACAACCCGCAAACATCTCCCTGATTCCCTCTTCAAAGAGGGACACTGTTGCGAAGAAAAGTTGCTTTTGCTTTGCAAAAAACAACATAAAAATTCCCCTCTTTGAAGAGGGGTTAGGGGAGATGTTTTTGCAGGAGTAGCTAAGAGAAAGAGAATGATGTTTTTGCAGGAGAAGCTAAGATTAAGAATATAATATTGGAAAGAACAAACAAGTCCAGAATTTTCCACCCTTTAGGATCGGGGAAAGAAAATTCGGAACAGAGATTTAATAAGGTAACACTATGAATAACACACTAAGCGAATTACAACAAGAAGTAACCACACTTACGGGAAAGCTTAAGGATCTTAAGAAAGAGATCGCAAAGGTGATTATAGGTCAGGAGGAAACGGTGGAGCAATTGCTTATTACCTTTCTTGCTGGTGGTCATGCATTGCTTGAAGGAGTTCCGGGGCTTGCAAAAACCTTGATGATTCGCACCTTGTCGCAGGCAATAGACTTGGATTTTAAACGTATCCAGTTTACGCCAGATTTAATGCCTTCAGATATTATTGGGACAGAGATTTTGGAAGAAGATCAGGCTACAGGTAAAAAGTTTTTCGAATTCAAGAAGGGACCTATTTTTGCAAATATCATCCTAGCAGATGAGATTAACCGTACTCCGCCAAAAACACAAGCTGCATTACTAGAAGCGATGCAAGAATTTGAGGTAACCTATTCGGGTAAAACCTATAGTCTTGAGCGTCCATTTTTCATTCTCGCAACTCAAAACCCTATTGAGCAATCGGGTACATTTCCATTACCAGAAGCGCAGCAGGACCGTTTCTTATTCTACATCAAAATAGGATATCCTACAGCAGCAGAGGAAACTCATATTTTAAAAAGTACTACGAGTGGCGTTAAGCAAACAGTACATCCTGTACTCACAGGAGCAAATATTTTACGATTACAGCAACTTGTAAGAGAGGTGCCCATAAGCGATAATCTTATTGAATTTGTAAGTACGATAGTACGTGCAACGAGACCAGATAACACTACAAATGAATATGTAAAACAATGGGTAGGCTGGGGCGCAGGTCCAAGAGCTGGGCAGGCTATGATACTCACCGCAAAAGCCAGAGCACTCTCACAAGGAAGAATGGCAGTAACGCTAGATGATATTAAAAACGTGGCCTTACCAGTATTACGTCATAGAGTGATTGTCAACTTCAAGGCCGAGGCCGAGGGGATCACATCAGACCAAGTAACGACTCACTTACTTAGAGAAATAAACTTAGCTTAATCACCAAAATAGCAGCAAAGAAGACTATGCCAAAAGACGATTATAAATCGCTACTTAAACCCGAAGTGATAAACAGAGTTTCTGGATTATCACTTATTTCGCGCGTTATCGTAGACGGTTATTTGTCTGGACTCAATAAAAGTAGGCGAGTAGGGGCTGGATTAGAATTTAGTCAGTATCGAGGGTATGAGCCTGGTGATGACCTCAGGTTACTAGACTGGAAAATGCTTGCTCGTTCTGGTAGATATTACATCAAGCAGTCAGAGATAGATACTCATATTTCTGTGAGATTTATAGTAGACGCAAGTATGTCTATGCTTCATAAGGAAGATGATATTTCAAAAATCGAGTATGCAAATGTACTAGTGGCAAGTCTTGCGCACCTAGCACAAACGCAAGGCGATGCGATAGGTTTGCTTACGGTAAACAATCAAAAATTAGAAGCATTGCAGCCGGCTATTGGGAAGCAGCATTTTAATAGATTCTTGTACCAATTATTGCAATTAAAAAATCAAGGCTCTTGGCCTCAACAGTTGGCTAGTGAGAAGCTCCACAATCGTAGTCATAAGGAGCTTATATTCTTTATTACAGATTTTTATGAAAAGGATGAGGAAATTATAACAATGATTAAACAGCTTAAAACTGCCAGAAACGAAGTCGCAGTATTGCACTTGCTGGGCAAGAGCGAACTAGAATTTGATTACAAAGGACAAGTGATTTTTGAAGATCTTGAAACTGGTGCAAAGGTGAAAGTTAACGCAAAGGATGCAAAAACTACTTATTTAGAAGCGCTAGAGCAATCTATAAAAACTACTAAGGAAGCGTTACTTGCTAGCGGTATTGACTATGAGTTATTTTCACTAGAAGACCATATTGGCGAAGCACTCCACTTATTCTTAAAAAAGCGTAGCGCTATTTTTTGATATGATACTACTACAGCCATCATATCTCTGGGGACTACTCGCACTCGCGATCCCAATTATCATCCACATGTGGAGCCGCAAGAAGGTGCGCACCATAAAAGTGGGCAGTATACAATTTATCGCGCCCACAAAATCTAAAGAGAGTAATAGTATCCAGCTAAATGAATGGTGGCTGCTACTATTGCGTTGCTTGATCATTAGCACGCTAGTTGTGATTCTTGCAGAACCTCATATTACAAAAGCTCCCGATAAGGAGGAGGTTGCTTATCTTTTCGAACCTTCGTTACTTTCCACAGTAGATGGTCTGGCGAGATTTGCACAAATACCGATGGAAGGAAGGCGATTATTACAAGAAGATTTTCCACTGTGGGAGACTGGAGATGTAATAACAAATAAAGAGGCGGTGCCTAATTATTGGCAGCTCGCTATAGAGATGGAAGAGTTAGCTGCAGATAGTATTGTGGTTTTTACACACGCTTTCGCGAAAGCGTTAAAAGGCAAAAGACCCACTATAAAAAAAAATATCACTTGGATTCCTGTGGAAACTTCCAGACAGAATGAGCAGTCACTAGTCGCAATTGCTCGTAAGGATAGTTTAGAAATCATTAATGTGTTAAGCGAGGCGCAACTACTTAGTATAAATAAAGAGAAAGTAGCGATACGTGATGCAGCATTAAATCTTGCAAAAGACAGCGTCGAGATCAGAACGAATGGTAATTCTAGAACCATTGCTATAAAAGAGTATTTTCCTATTGAGATTACAATTATCTATAATAAAAAACATGATGCCGAACGTAGTTATCTAGAGGCTGCCTTACGTGCGATTAGTCAGTTTACTCAGAGAGAGATTACAATTACCACTGTTTCAGATAGAGAAGAAATAGATGCAACGACTCTAGATTATTTGATTGACTTGAGTGATAATCCTATGGTAGCTAGCGATACGCCTACGTTATATTATCGTCCAGGAGAAATCGCAAATTCGCTTATTGAACCAGGACCTACAGCAACTACGTCGATACTGACAAAGAAACTAACGCCAAAACTCATTACCGAAGAGCCGCTAGTAACACAATTACTTACATGGCTTAATCTTGACCAAGAGTTAAATACACAAATAGCAGACCTTGATAATCGGGTAATGAGTTTAGAGCAACTGCAAACCATTAATATACCCGCTATATCCAAGAAAAAAGAGGTAAAAGCAGATATGTCAAGTACTTTCTGGGTGTTGCTTTTAGTACTTCTCGTAAGCGAGCGCATACTCTCTAGAATACGTAAACAATAATGCAAGAAGGGAAACAACTCATAAAGATTTACATGAAGCGCTGGCAATTATTGCGAGGCTTAGAAGCCATGCTTTATGGTATCGGGGCTGGATTTTGTAGTGCATTGATTACTAGAAATCTTTTAATAGGTATTGTCGCTTTTATAGTGGTAACTGCAATAGTAGTGCTCATGATTAAACCTTGGAGAATCAATCTAAGAACTGTGAGTGCTTACATTGATAAACATCTTCATAATGCCGAATATAGTAGTAGTTTATTGTTGGCTTCGCCAGACGGATTGTCTGGACTTGCACAATTACAGCAACAGAAAATCACCACACTCTTATCACAACAAATCACCACTGTCAAACCTAAAACAAGATTGCGATATGCTGCGATTACTGCAAGCGTATTGATACTAATCGGTATCATATATTTTTATGCATTTGGGAAAAATATAAATAGTAATAATGAAACTACACCTGAGCAGGAGATTGTGACATTTTCTGCAACAGATTCTGTTGCTCCAGCATATAAGCCGCCTGTGCTCATTAATCAGAAGCTTACCATTCGTTACCCAGCTTACACAAAACTTGGTTCACGTACTTCTAGTTTGATGAATGCAAAGGCAGTTGAGGGTTCGCAGCTATATTGGCAATTGGATTTTGACAGTAAGGTAAGTGAGGTTACAGTAGAAGGGATAGGAGTTAATGATAAAATGAGGGGTGATGGTACCGCTTTCGCGAAAGCGTACAAACCCACACAATCTGGCTACTATAATTTTAAATTTACAGATACGCTTGGAGCTAGTTACGCATCAGATATTTATGCAATTGAAGTGTTAAAAGATAAAGCGCCTTTGGTTGAAATAAAAGATATACCACAGTTTACGTCTTTTGATTATTCAGACAATAAGAAGCTCTCCTTTACTGCCGAAATAAGTGACGATTACGGAATCGCAGCAGCACACATTGTTGCCACGGTAAGTAAAGGCGAAGGAGAGTCTGTAAAGTTTAGAGAGGAAAAGTTGGCTTTTAATCAGTCGATTCAAGTTGGTGAGAAATCCATGCGATTGTCTAAAAATATTAATTTAGATCAGCTGAAGATGGAGCTAGGTGATGAGTTGTATTTTTATGTTGAGGTTAGTGATCAAAAGACACCAAGGCCTAACATTACACGTAGCGAGACATTCTTTGCGGTAATAAAAGATACGGTGAGCGATGGTTTTGGAGTAGAAGGAACCCTAGGAGCAGATTTGATGCCAGATTACTTTAGGAGCCAGCGACAATTGATTATCGATACAGAGAAACTCATAGAAGAACGATCACAACTCACTGAGAAGGAATTTAAAAAACGAAGTAATGATTTAGGTTTTGATCAGAAAGCATTACGATTAAAGTACGGACAGTTTATGGGGGATGAAGCAGATTCTGGCATCGCTGTTACTCCAGATATCCCTCATGAAGATTTTGATGTAGATGATCCCACTGCAGGTTTTAGACATGATCACGATAGTGAGAATGAACATAATCTCGTTCCAGAAGAGCATGATCATGAAGAAAGCGATGAGGAAGAAGGTGAAAAATCTATACTCGAGGGATATGTACACAATCACGATGACCCTGAAGAATCAACCCTTTTTACGGAATCCTTGCGCAGCAAACTCAAACAAGCCATGGCCGAAATGTGGGATGCAGAGCTCCACCTTCGTCTTGCAGATCCTAAAGTGTCACTACCTTATCAATATAGGGCATTGACGTTAATACAAGATATTAAAAATAGTGCACGCATTTATGTGCACCGTATAGGTTTTGATCCGCCGCCTATTAAGGAAGATAAGCGACTTTCTGGAGATCTCAAGGAGATTGATAATTATTACAAAACCGAGCAAATAGCGGCAACTAATCCCTATGTAAATATGGAGGAAAGTATTGCGCTTCTTGAAAAGCATATTGTTGAAGAAATAGCATTAATTGATTCAGATAAGGCAATACTTGCCAGGGCTGGAGAAGAGCTAGCAACGATAGCAATAAGAGAACCCGCAAGACACCTTAACACCTTGCAACAACTCAAATGGCTCACAGAAGAAAAGCAACAACCAGCAACGACATTGCGACAAGTACAGCGTGGATTATTACAAGCATTGCCAGTAAATGATGCAATGCCAATTACTAATAAGCCATACAGAGGAAAACTAGAAGATATATTCATTAAAGAACTACAGACGGGTGATCGATAATATATCTTTTATACATGAAGAGTGGATGTGGCCTGTAATTGCTGGCGCCGTTATATTGTGGGGTCTTTTTATATGGAAAGAACTTCGCGTTACAGGCATCAAATATGTGATAATAAAGGCAATAGTTGCACTTATTGCAGTAGTTAGTCTTGCCCTGATGTTGCTGCAGCCAGTAACAGCTGTACCACGTACAAAGGGCGTAGGCATTATTCTCTCAGAAGCATATAAACAACAGCAGTTAGATAGCTTACAGGTTCCCTACAAGGACATAGAAATTATCAAATATGATGGTGATGGTTTTAATCCCTCGCAACTCGAGGCTATAAGTACTGCTTATATACTAGGTAATGGTATTGCTTCTCATGATATTTGGCAATTAGAACCTATTGCAACTACCTACTTAACTGGTGAGAGATTGAGTGGTATTACAAAACTCGCTTATAATAAATCTGCAACCGTAGGTGATTCCCTTTCAATTCACGGAGTTTATACATCGCCTATGAAAGGAAATCGCTTAGTACTAGAAGATGCCGGAGGAAATGCTCTTGATTCGGTAACAGTTTCTGGTGGTGATGCATTTGATTTTGAGCTGCAAGCTACAACCTCCGTAAGTGGAAGGTATGTGTATAAACTTATTGAAAAAGACAGTCTTAGTACTATTATTTCTGAAGATCCATTACCTCTAATTATCAAAGAAAAAGAACGCTTGCGTGTTTTAATTATAAATGGTTTTCCCACGTTTGAAACTAAGTACCTCAAAAACTATTTAGCTGACGAGGGGCATGAAGTGCTAGTACGCAGTCAGCTTACTAAGGAACGATATAAATTTGAGAGTTTTAATAGGAAGCAAGGGACTATTTATGGCTTTACGAGTGCAAATCTTTCAGCTTTTGATGTGGTGATTATGGATGCTAGTTCTTACAACGGCTTGTCTAGCGGTTCTCGCAGAACACTTAATAATCAAGTATCGCAAGAAGGTCTCGGTGTATTTATACAGCCAGATTTGGCAGTAGTAAATGATGGTAAACAATTTGGTTTTCGCTTCAAGCGAAATAATAAAAAAGAAACCTCACTCTCATCTTGGCCTAAAGTTAAGGTAGCTACAATTCTTTATAGTTTTGACGCTGGAGCACTAGTACAACCTATTATTTCTGAAGAAGGAAATGTATGGGCAGCTTACGCTCAGCGAGGTGCAGGTAGATGGGGAAGTACAACACTGACGGATACCTATCAATTAATTCTTGATGGTAATGAAGCAACATACAACTATTTATGGTCTTCCATACTGAGTGCGGTAAGTCAGAAAGAATTGCCTACTGTTCTCTGGGAATTTCAAGAAGAGTTAGGTGTAAAGGATGCACCTTTTCGCTTTAAGCTACGCACAGAAATACCAGCTCCAAAGGTTCTGGATAATGAGCAGGTTACAATCCCACTACGACAAGATGTTTTGCTAGATGATCAATGGGAGGGAACGATATATCCATCACACTCAGGCTGGAATGAATTGCGTCTAGCGCAAGATAGCACCGCAGTTGCCAGCTATTATATCCCGCTCGACACTGACTGGAAATCGTTAAGAGCATCTACTCAAATCGATCATAATAAGCGCACATTTAATGTAGCTCAAAAGGCGGCAGAAACCCACACAGTTTTAGAACCTGTAGAGCGTTTATGGTTATTTGTCATATTTATTCTTGCGATGGGCTATTTATGGGTAGCGCCTAGACTAGAAGGTGTGTGAAGCATAATTACTTATTTTGAGTCATTGTTTAATCCGTGTTTATATAATAATCTATGAGTGCAAAAACTATTTCTAAGCTATTTGTAGTAGCTGGCCTATCTAATGTACTTGGTGTGTTACTATTATCTAAAGGATTTACAAATCAGGTAATGATGGATACACAGCCAGAAGTAATGGGCTATTTTGGGCTTATAGGTATTGTATTATGGGGATTTGCCTATATCGCTGTTTCAAAAAGCTATGCGTCTGTACCATGGCTTATCGCGGTATTTACGATTGAGAAATTGGCATACGTGATTGTATACCTGCAGTGGTTTACAAGCCATTCAATTACTACAGTATACGAGCAAGACACACTTGCGGGAGTGTTTTATAGCATCTATGGTCTTAATGACTTTCTCTTTATGCTCTTCTTTGGATGGGTATTTATACGCTTGAATAAATCTACCATCAAGTAATTGCAATGATTACAACTTATTTACTTGCTTTAGGATTTCCTATAAATCGCAAAAGGCTATCCTTGTGGATAGCCTTTGCAAAACAATGAGGTTAAATTAAGTATGGTAACAAATCATTACTCAAAACCAAATTGAAAATTTGGGGGAATTCAATCTAATAAACAATCTATAAAAACATCTTCTCTGCAGGGATAATCATACTTCTTTTTCTGTACTAGA
Source organism: Dokdonia sp. Dokd-P16 (assembly GCF_003095655.1). Taxonomy (NCBI): domain Bacteria; kingdom Pseudomonadati; phylum Bacteroidota; class Flavobacteriia; order Flavobacteriales; family Flavobacteriaceae; genus Dokdonia; species Dokdonia sp. Dokd-P16. The sequence continues at coordinate 401,728 of NZ_CP029151.1, read as the reverse complement.
TCTTCGAGTAATACTCGCTATGCTAGGTAAGTAAGTCATTCTGCACTGCTAAATTAGCTATACATGATCATCTCCATTATTTTTGAAATGAATACGCCTACTTAACCTATGAAATACACAAATCATCGACAAAACACACAAAATGAATGGCTGTAGCTCTAAAGTTTTGAGCTTGCTCATTTATGATGGATACAGAAGAGAAAGGAAAAAGAAGGTGTTGAGGTTCGCTTTCGCGAAAATGGGATGGGTTTTAGACTAATTATGATGAATGAAAACCATGATAATTAAACTAAGGTAGATGCCTCTGTTGTAGAATGAGGTATGAAATTAATGTTACTTTTAGTTTCTTAATGTCTCAAAAGTTTCAGCTATAGTGAATTTATCTTCTTCGGCATAAGGGTAGATAAATAGAAAGGAGTAATGCTCGTCGTTTAATAATATTTCATATTTATCTAGAACACCATTTACAGAGGACGAAAACGTACTTTTAATACGACGATAACTTAAGTCTTTATGGACAGTCATTAATTTATCAAGGTATGAATAAGACATAGCTACGTCAGTTACCATTACTGGATTTTCTGCCGAAAGGCCATACGTTTGATTTTTGCTTTCCATAGTATTAATTTGAAATGGAGTATAAGTTAAAAATGATTTGGATTGTAATTTACATCACAATCCAAATCTATTAATAGAGATATAAACTACTCTACAAACTCAATAATTTGAGCAGATACAATCACTTTGTATTTGCTCACAAATAAGAAACCAGAAGTTTTTACTTCTACCACCTCATTTACTACGCTTCTTGCAGCTCCATCCATTCCTGCTCCTGAAAGCATTTTTGCCTTTGCTTCGGCTACGAGACCGTTTTTTGCTAGTCCGCCTATTCCAAAAATATAAGTAGCTTCTGCTTCTCCTTTTACCATTTTTACAACTTTGAAGTTCTTCTTCGTAAGAACAACTTCTGTAGTGTTTTGGTTGTAATTTTTTGGTAAGCCAAAGTGTGAAGCACAACTTGTCATTAACAGAGCAACTAGTGCTAGTAAAAGGTACATTTTTTTCATAAATAATCTTGATCTTAGGTATTACCTATTCCTGTTTAGTGTCTTTTTTCGGCTTGTTCCGACAGTGAGCAGCAAACATAATTTTATCAAAGCAGACTTCTTTACGGGCAACCTCATTCTGGTAGATTTGTTGTAAATTAATTTAATAGGTGTAGTAACCACTCTTAAATGATGAGATGATTTCCGTATAATAAAAAAAAAAGGGTCTCCAGATGGAAACCCTTTACAAACAATCCCGACTTAGAAACCCCTAGCAACTAAGCCGTGACAAGTATACAAGCTTTATATAAATATGAGATACGGGAAACCGCATTTGCTCTTTTTATTTTTTTAGATGTACAGTTTTACACTCATAATTATCCATTAACTCCATCGTCTTGATATTTTTATTTTCGCGAAAGCAGGCTTTTCAAGTTTCAAAGAAAATCCAAAAAAAAAAGGCACCCAAGTGGGTGCCCAATGCAAATAATCTTGACTTAGAAACCCCTAGCAACTAAGCCAAGACAAGAATACATGATTTTTGAATAAGTCTTTTACGGATTTCCTTTATTTGGACGTTTTTTTTCATTTTTAACTTTCGCGAAAGCGAATCCATAAAGGACACTAGTATTTTAAATAAAAAAGGGTACCCAAGCGGATACCCTGTACAAACAAATTTGGCCTAGAAACCCCTAGCAACTAAGCCATGACAAGAATACGCGATTTTTAGATAGGTGTTTTACGGATTTCCTTTATTTGAGCTTATTATTTTATTTTTTAACATTTTGATTTTTAATAGTGCTTGATTATCAGTTTCTTATAAAAAAAATAGAGGATGTTCAAGTGAACATCCTCTACAAACAATCCATGACTTAAAGCCCCCATGCTTTAAGCCGTGATAAGATTACAAGGTTTTATAATAATAACGTTACGGGAAACCGCATCAGGGCATTTTTTTTTAAAATTTATCTAAATAATACCTAAATCCTTTACTAATGCAACAAGATGAACCGCATTATTTGCCCTAAACTGAATTTTAAGTTTGCTCATTTTTTTCTCAATAGCACTCAGACTCGATGGAGACTCGTTAAGAGCGACGAGTTCTTTACTTATTTCATCATGAGAATAACCGTAAGAGAGTAATCGCATGAGGGTGATATCGTACTCGTCTATTTGTAAATCTGCTTTGTCAGACATTGCCATAGCAACACGTGGAGAGACATAACGCTCTCCATTAAAAACGGTTGTGATTGCCTCTTTAAGATCTGAGATTCCTTCTCGTCCTTTGCATACAAAGGCATCTACACCTGTATCAGTATATAACTGTCTCACACGCTGGAAGCGATCTTCTACAGTATAAATGATAATCTTGAGCTCAGGATGTTCTTTCTTTAAAGCAGCTGCAAGATCATCTCCAGATGGAAATTGTTGTTTGCGGTGGTCTGCTACAAATGAAAGATCAGAAATTATGAGGTCATAGGGTTTACCATCCATTTCTGCTTTTTTAATGAGTTTATATGCCTCATCACAATATTGAACTTGTTTTATGTAGGGTACTTGATAGGTAGTGAGAATGTGTTGTACACCTTCATTGATACTTCCTAAATCGTCTGCTATAATTACTTTTTGAAACATTATATGTTGATCTGTGCTTTAAAACCTTGTTTAGACTTACTTTCAAAAGTAATTGTTCCTTTTAAAGCTTCTATACGGGATTCCGCATTAAGCAAACCATTTTTAGAATTTATAGCACCGCCTATACCATTATCCTTATACAGAATATGCAAATTCTTACCTTCCTTTGAAATCTCAACAAAGGCTATAGATGCTTTACTATGTTTATTAGTATTTGTAATTAACTCTTGTAAAACCCTATAAATAGTAGTCTTGTGTACTTTTGAAATTTGATTCCAATCTACCTTGTCGATACCTTTTGTGATAATGTTGAGAGAAGGAGTTTTATAACTCAATAACAAATCACGTAAGGTCGTGTGGAAAGATTCTTCTGTCTCAATAAAACTATTTTCTCTAGATATATCTCGAGTTCTACTATAAATATGCTCTAGATTATCTAGTAAGTGACTTTCATTGTATGTATTAGTTTGCACTTGTGAGATTAGTTTGTAAACATCATTTGCAACTTCGTCATGTAATCTCTTTGAGATTTTTGTTTCTGTGATATATACTTGTTCAAGGCGCTTTCTTTTATGGCGTAAAGAAAGAAAGATAATAATACCTACCGTGATTACCATAATAAATAAAGCTAAGAACTGGTAGCGTGTTTTATTAACCTTCTCCTGCTGTGCTATGAGCTCGCTTTCCTTTGCTTGGGTTTGGAACGTGGCGTATTCATACTTTTGAGCTGCATATTTATTTTCTTGAAGAGTTTGCACTTTGTATAAGCTGTCTGATAGTTTTTTAAAAACATAGGCATTTGCTGTTGCGCCTATATCTATCGCTAGTCCGAGAGCTTCAAGTTTATATCTAGGATTATTAATACTGTAAGCAATATCTTTTGCTTGAAGGGCATGTTTTTTGGCTAGTGCTTCTTTGCCTTGCTGATGGTAGTAGTATGCTAGATGTCTATTTGTTGAAAAACTTCCCGTTATATTTCGGCCTTTTTCATTAATAGCTAGCGCTTCTAGCATCAATGCCTCACCCTTAAAATCACCTATTTGAGTAATACTATAGCCATAGTTGTCATATATAGTGGTCAGTGTGTTATTTTCTTCTATGCGGTCTGTATCCTTAATAAAGGGACTTAAGACTTGAGCCGCTTTCTCATAAGATGAGCGCTCCATATAAATGGTGGCGATATTATTTGAAATGGTAATACTATCTTCCTTTTTTGTTGTCATAGCCAGTGCTTGCTGGTAATTTTCTAGGGCTAGCGGCAGGTTATTAAGACTTCTATGCAACCTACCCAGCCTATTTCTGAGACGAACGATGGTTTGTGTATCTGTCACAGGAATATCTTTTAAGAGGTTGATGGTGGTTTTTTCACTCTCAAAAATGTCACCATTATTTAAATGCCCTAAGGATATAAGCTCAGAGAAATAATTATAGCGGGCTTTATCGTTTTTAGGATTTTCAAGTTGGCGCTTGAAGTAATTAATACCCGCTGTCACATCCTCAGTGTTTTGTGGGTAGGCAATAACTCTATAGTAATGCTGAGTGCTATCTATAGGTGTCTGTGCAGAAAGTGGTGTTATCCAGATACTACAAAGCGTGAGCACTAGAAATACAAGTAGGGTTGTAATAGTAGATTTCTGCATCCCTCAAAGATATTATATTTTGTAAGTGGGAAATAACGGGTTTGTAAGTAAAAAATATTGATGTGGATAGTTACGCTTTCGCGAAAGCGTACGCAATAGTCAAACTAACAATAGTAGTTAGGTGTATTTGAAGAAACCCGTCTCAAATTGGTGCGAGATTGTAGAATTCATGGAGTTCGTTGTGGAGTTTTGGTATAAATTTTTTAATGAAAAAACGAAGTGACGGAATTCACAGTACAATGTAAATCAATAGAAATATTATGAACCGTCGAGATTAATGATATACAATGTAACTCCTTAGACATAGATGTTACAGAGAATTTAAGTTATATCACCTTAATGGAAAATTATCTTTAAAGAATTATTAGCGCTAATTAAAGGTTCAATTACGATAGTAATTTGTTAAAATTCAATATAACTTTGCAATAAAAAAATTGAAGAAAGAAAATACTTGGATTAGCTGGAATGAAAATGTAAAACATTCATTTACTAATAGCTATGACGTTACTACAGAAGAAGAATTTGCAGACGCCATTAAGAACTCTGACAGTGTTAGATTTTACGGTTCGAAACAATCGTCATCAGATATTGCTGCTGGGACTGACACACTTATTAATATCAAAAATTATAATCAGATAATTGATATTGACAAAGCATCTAAAAAAATAACTGTCCAATCTGGAATTGAACTTAAAGATCTTCTAGAGAAAATAGAGAGTCTCGATTGGTGTATTCCCTGTTTGCCAGACATCAATACTATTACATTAGGTGGAGCCTTAGCAACTGGAACACATGGTACTAATGGAGGGCTTATCTCTTCATACATGACGAGTTGTAGACTCATCAAAGCAGATGGAACAATCCAGGTAATTAACGAAGATGATATGCTCATGGATGCCGTGAGAGTATCTCTGGGAGTCTTAGGGGCGTTCTCTACAATTACACTTCAATGTGAGGAATCATATACACTACATCTGATTGAAGAACCAGAGAGCGATGCTTTGTGGACTAAGAATCTAAGTAGCTATTTATCTAATCATGATTTCTTAAGAATATTATGGCTTCCTCATACAGGAATGGGATATGTTATAAAAGGAAAGAAGATTCCGAAAGACCAACATGTCGAAGAAGATCTAGGACCTGCATATTTAAAAAATAGAAGAAAGGCCTCAAAATTTTTATATCAGCTGACTAAGACAGCTCCTTGGACCATTTACTTTGCAAATAAAATTCTCTACAAGCGATTTTTTAAAAGTAGAAAAGAACATAAAGGAAATTTATACCAGGCTACAGTTACAAAATCTAGAGGGTCAACTCTTGAGCTTGCAGAATGGACTGTTGATTTTGATAAATTCCCATCATTACTTAAAGAACTGTCTGAAACTATAAATAGTTTTAAAAATAAATCATTCATCCACATACCTATGGATGTGCGATTTGTAGATAGTGATGATAGCTGGTTGAGTAATGCTTATAAAAGAAAAACAGTAACTATGGGTTGCGTTTCAAGAGATGCATCTAGTGCAGATAGTTACGAGGCATTTAAAACAGTGGAGAATATTTTTCTCAAATATGGAGGAAGACCACACTGGGGAAAGCGTTTTGCTGCTAAGGATCCAGAGTTAACTAAACTCTACCCAAAGTGGAATGATTTTAAGGATTTACGTAAATCAATGGATCCTACAAACAAGTTTTTAAACAAGTACTTAGCTTCTATTTTTTCAGAAAAAATATAATTAATGGTTAAAGGAGTATTATTTGATTTTGATGGAGTGATAGCTCACAGTAAGCATATACATTTTGCCTCTTGGCAGTTTGCTGTAAACGAGGTGCTTGATGCTAATGTAGTAATAACATCTGGGGATATCAAATCTGGAGCATCACCAATAATTATATCAGAGATATTGTGTGAAAAATTTGGAAGTCATTCTCAAGCGGAGGAGCTACTAAAAGTTAAAAACAATTATCTAACTGAGCATATTGATGAAGTAGAACATTATAACGGTGTTGGAAAGCTCTTTGAATATCTCAAAAAGCGTAACATTCCTTATGGTATAGCCAGTAACGCAAGCAGTAACTTTGTAAAAGACTGTATAAAATTTTGGGGGTTTGAAGTACCCGTAATGTATGGCTATGAGGATTATGTAAATCCAAAACCCAATCCCGAACCTTATTTAAAGTTGGCAACTAGTTTACATATAAAACCAGCTGACTTTAAAGATGTTTACATCTTTGAGGATAGCGAGCTAGGTTTACAAGCAGCTTTACATTCAGGTATGAAATCTGTTTACATACAATCACATTGTGTAGTTTCCGAAAATATTATCAGTCAAACTAATTATCAATTTGATTCGCTATCTGATGCGATGGGAACTATTGATAAACTTATAACTTCATAGTTAATAGAAATTATTATCATCGGAGATTGAGAATTTGAATGTCTCTATAAGCACTTGTCTTTTAATACCTCATTAGGCTTCTTTAATAAAACTTAAAATAATGGTACTCTAGGTGAATCATTTAGAGGTCTTTAACGATTGCTAGTTAAAATGTCATAATCAAGCTTACATTATATTAGTATCCAATTAAATTTATGTGAAACTAAAACGAACCACATGAAATTAGTAGGAAAACTATTCAGAATAGTGACAGTCGCTCAACTAGGTTATTATACCTATGATTGGATAAAGAATAATCGATCTTTTAAAGAAGAGTTTGTTCCAAATTTGAAGAAAATAAAAAGAAAACTAATATAATAAGCATTATGGACAATACTAAAAGAGCTGCAGATCTTGACAATAAGGAGCACGGTGTGCATAAGGATAAGCACGTAAATCAATACGGAGATCAGAATAAGGACTCATCCCAACCTAAACGGGATGCTGGAGAGGCTAGTAGAGCTGGAAGCAAGACACTTTCTAATAAAGAAAATGCAGTGCAACAAAATGATCATAAGAATGCAGAGCAAAAATCAAAACAATAAGGTTATTGCTTTGAAATTATTTCAAAATACTACAGTGGAAACTTATAATCAACGCTGTATAATACAATTTAAGATTTCATGTCGGTTATATTAACCGATATTGATGGAAGTGAAAAATCCCGTAAACTAGACGTTTACGGGATTTTTTATTGAGTTTTGATACTCAATTAGTGGAGTCGGAGGGATTCGAACCCTCGTCCAAACAAGCAATATTACTGCTTTCTACGTGTGTAGTTTCTGTTTAAATTTTCGTGAGATTGCCGGTTAGAAACTACCAACGCACCCCTTATCTTCAATTAGGTGTCTCTCTCGCATCAAAGCCCTACGAGGGATAGGTTTACTTTTACGAAGTCACTATATCGATTGCCGTAAACCAAGGCTCTCGAGTGACTTCCTGCTTGTCTACCTTGTAGACCGAGGCGTAATCTTACTATAATTCAGATTATGCAGCTAGGGCGTAGTTGTTCTCGCCGTTTAAAAAGATGAAAAATGAGATTTACGAGCTGTTTTCCAGCGCTCGACACGCTTACAATACTATTGGTCTCGCTGTCAAAACCAGTCGACCCCAGTATTAAAATTTCCACCTTGCTTTCGCGAAAGCGGAACTACAAATATACTACTAAAGCTTATATTTGCTATTAATATTATGCAAAAGCTGTACCAACTACAGACACTGCCAAAACTTCACACACTATGAAATTTGCCATTATCAAGGAACGTAAAAATCCACCAGATAGAAGAGTTGTTTTTTCTCCAGAAAAACTGGCAGAAGCAAGAGAGCAATTTGAAGATGCAAGCTTTGTAGTCGAAGCATCTGATATAAGAGTGTTTCCAGACATGGCTTACACCATAAACGGATTTGACGTAGAGGAAGATGTCTCTGATGCAGATGTAATGATTGGGGTAAAAGAAGTGCCTATGGAGGCGCTTGTACCTAATAAAAAGTATTTCTTCTTTAGCCATACCATTAAGAAGCAACCATACAACCGTGAGTTGCTTAAGGCTATGCTTGATAAGAATATCGAGATGTATGATCACGAAGTAATTACGGAGGCTAGTGGAGCGCGACTTATAGGTTTTGGTCGCTATGCAGGTCTCGTAGGGGCATATAATGGATTTAGATTATTAGGATTACGTGATGGACTTTTTGAACTCCCTAAGGTAGAAACGTTGTTAGACCTAGATGCTGTAAAGCGCGAGCTCGATAAGATTAAACTTCCTGCTATTAAGATTTGTCTTTCAGGTAGCGGAAAGGTTGCCCGTGGAGCACAAGAAATTTTAGATCATCTTAATATTAAGGAGGTGACAGATCAGGCTTATTTAAATGAAGAATTCAGTGAACCAGTATATTGTACTATTGACGTACTGGAGTATAATAAACGTATTGATGGTACAGAGGGTGCTCGAGCAGAGTTTTATAAAGATCCTTCTGGCTATGAGAGTGACTTTATGAAGTATGCAAAAGTTACAGACTACTTTATTGCGGGGCATTTTTACGGTGACGGTGCTCCTTATTTATTTACTAGAGAAGATGCAAAACGTCCAGAGTTTAAGATTAATCTTGTTGCAGACATTTCTTGCGACATAGATGGTCCAGTAGCTAGTACGATACGTCCTTCTACTATTGCAGATCCTTTTTATGGATACAATCCTGCTACAGAACAAGAAGATGATTATAATAAGGATGGTGTGATTGCAATGATGGCGGTAGATAATCTTCCTTGTGAGTTACCTAAGGACGCTAGTGAAGGTTTTGGTGAGATGTTTTTAAAGCATGTGATTCCAGCATTTTTTGATGGTGATAAGACAGGACTTCTTGAGCGTGCCAGAATGACGCAAGATGGAAAGCTTACTGAGCGTTACAACTATCTTCAAGACTATGTAGATGGGAAAGAGTAACGTTAAAATTACACTAAATTCCTACAAGTGTTAAAGGATAAATGATGCTACTTTGTACCTTTATTCCTCATCAATCAAATAATAATGAAAGTACTTATTACAGGCGCAACAGGATTAGTGGGGCGCGCGCTTACAGATTTGTGTCATAAAGACGGCATAAGTGTACATTATCTAACTACCTCAAAAGATAAAATTGAGGATACACCTAATTATAAAGGATTTTACTGGAACACAAAGACAGACGAGCTAGACGAAGCATGTTTTGAAGGAGTAGAAACTATTATCCATCTCGCCGGAGCATCTATTGCGCAGCGCTGGACACCAGAAAATAAAAAGGCAATTTTTGAAAGTAGAGCTACAACAGCGAGATTGTTGTATAGTGCGCTTTCGCGAAAGCGGTCTAAAAACCAACCTATTTCTATAAAACATTACATATCTGCTAGCGCAGTAGGTGGATATCCATCTTCATTTACAAAAATGTATGATGAGTCATATCCAGAATATGCTAAAGGATTTTTAGGACAAGTTGTTGAAGAATGGGAGAAAGCTGCTTTAGAATTTCAAAAACTTGACATCATTACTAGCCGTGTGAGAACGGGGATTATTCTTGATAAAGATAGTGGAGCGTTACCTAAGATCATGCAACCTGTAAAATATGGAGCTGGAGCGCCACTAGGATCTGGAAAGCAATGGCAATCATGGATTCATGTGGATGATATGGCAGGGATTTACTTCCATATATTAAAAAATAAATTGGCTGGAATATATAATGGAGTAGCTCCACATCCAGTTACAAATAAAAAGCTGACAGAAGTGGTGGCAGACACTATGGGTAAACCGCTTATAATCTCTAGAGTTCCTAAGTTTGCACTTAAACTCATGCTAGGCGACATGGCAGCAATCGTACTTGAAAGTCAGAAAGTAAGTGCTCTTAAAATTAAGACAGATGGATATCAATTTAAGTATCCAAAAATTGACAAGGCTATTGAAAGCTTATTGGATTAACCAAAAAAAGAAAAGCCACTCGTGAGAGTGGCTTTTTTTATGCTTTTTAAAAAGTAAGTCTTAAGCTTTTGTAGCTTTAAGATTTACAGTAAGCTCGATATCGTCAGAAATAAATTTATCTCCTAAATCGTCAAATACAGATTGTGATCCGTAGTTTACTCCCCAATCAGTACGATCTATAGTAAATGGTTCACTTGTAAGTGTCATATTTTCACCTTCTACAGCATAAGAAACTGGGAACTCAATGTTCTTCTTCTGGTCTCTTATAGTAAGGTTACCTTGCATCATTTTTTTACCATCTTTTTCTGTAACTCCAGTTACTTCAAAAGCAGCAGTAGGATATTTTGCAACGTTAAAGAAATGATCTTCTTTTCCTTCTGCCATTCCTTTTAAGTGTCCTTCAAGACTTTCTTTTCCGTCACCAGCCTCAAGGTCAGTTACAGTAATAGAAGTCATGTCAATAAGAAATGTTCCAGTAATAGCATCTCCTGCAACGTTCACAACACCGTTTTCTATGTTGATAGTTCCGTTGTGCTTTCCTGTAGGCTTGCTTCCTACCCATGCAATTGTAGAGCCTGCAGCATCTACCTTAAATTTTGCAGCATCTTCTACTACAGCAACTTCTTGAGCATCTTTTGCTTCTGTCTCATTCTTTTCTCCTTTACAAGAAACTACTCCTGCAACAAGAGCTACAGCAGCAAGTGTATTTAAAATTTGTTTTTTCATGTTGATAATATTATTTAGTGAACTGCAAAATTAACATTTATCCATAGCCCTTATCATAATGTTATCTTAAATAGTAGTACGCTTTCGCGAAAGCGTAACAAACATTATAACAAGTTCTTTGATTAAATATTAGTAATGGGAATAAGGGCTGAGCATCATCTCAAACGCTGTAATTTGATCTAAGTTATTAATGAGTGTATTTTGAAGGCTCGTTGCTACTTATATATTTCTTCTTGAGTAGTAAAGATTAGATAGAGAAACAGAGCAAAGTATCTACTATATTATAGTTATTGTTATAATGCAGATTTATAGTTTAGAACATTGAAAATGTACAAAACTGTAACTTTTAAAAAGCCAGTGACATTTTGACATTTTGATACAATTGGCAGTACTTTTGCCACCTCAATAAAAATTGAATTTAAGACCATTATGGCAACAGAAGATAAAACACCAGATAATACAGTAGACGAAGCTGCTCAAGAGCAGTTTGTACACGAGGCAGAAGATGCAACGGTAGAGCCTGCTGAGGAAGTAAAAGATGAAAGAAGCGAACTAGAAATCGTTCAAGATCAACTTGCAGAGGAGAAAGATAAATTTTTACGCCTTTTTGCCGAATTTGAGAATTACAAAAGACGTACTACTAAGGAGCGTATAGAGTTATATAAAACAGCTGGACAAGAAGTCATACAAGCGATGCTTCCAGTTGCAGATGATTTTGACCGTGCTCTTAATGAATTTAAAGGCGATAAAGACGACGTTCACGTAAAAGGAATGACGCTTATAAGCAATAAATTTAAGGAGACGCTTAAGTCTAAAGGACTTGAAGAAATGAGTGTGAGAGCTGGAGATGATTTTAATGCAGATCAACATGAGGCAATAACTCAAATACCAGCACCTAGCAAGAAATTGAAAGGTAAAATTGTAGACGTGATAGAAAAGGGATATAAACTGGGAGATAAGATCATCCGGTTTCCTAAAGTAGTTACGGGACAATAATTTTAAAATGATTTATATCTCAGTATTGGGCTAAACTTATACTGCGATTGCAATAGATTAAGAGTGCTCAGTAACGCTGAGCTTTGATTATGAAAGAAGATTTTTACGACATATTAGGTATCTCAAAAGGAGCCACAGCAGCCGAAATTAAAAAAGCGTACCGAAAGAAAGCGGTGCAATATCACCCAGATAAAAACCCTGGTGATGATACTGCAGAAGCAAACTTTAAGAAAGCTGCAGAGGCATATGAGGTGCTTAGTGATGATAACAAGCGTGCTCGTTATGATCAATACGGTCACCAAGCCTTTGAAGGCGGAGGTGGCGGTGGCGGCTTCGGTGGTGGAGGTATGAACATGGATGATATCTTCAGTCAGTTTGGAGATATTTTCGGCGGTGCTTTTGGTGGCGGCGGAGGTGGTTTTTCTGGATTTGGTGGTGGCGGAGGTCAGCGTCGAGTGAAGGGAAGTAACTTACGTATTCGTGTAAAACTTACTATTGAAGAAATTGCAAACGGCGTTGAGAAAAAAATCAAGGTTAAGCGTAAAAAGCAAGCCGCTGGAGTTTCATATAAAACGTGTACTACCTGTAATGGTGCTGGACAAGTAACAAAAATCCAGAATACTATTTTAGGACGTATGCAAACAAGTGCTCCTTGTACTACATGTGGTGGTGCAGGGCAAATGATTGACAAACGTCCAGATGGAGCAGATGCTCAAGGACTTATTATAGATGAAGAAACTGTAAGTATCAAAATACCTGCAGGAGTAGTAGATGGAATGCAGCTTAAGGTTACTGGAAAAGGTAACGAAGCGCCGGGTAACGGTATTGCAGGAGATTTACTTGTAGCAATAGAAGAAAAAGATCACGAGTTCTTACAGAGAGAAGGTGATAACCTTCACCTAGATCTTTACATTAGTATTAGTGAGGCAGTGCTAGGTACATCTAAAGAGATTGATACTGTTACTGGTAAAGTACGTATCAAGATAGAAGAAGGTGTACAAAGTGGTAAGATACTACGCTTGCGTGGTAAAGGTATTCCATCTATAAATGGGTACGGTAAAGGAGATTTATTAGTACACGTAAATGTATGGACGCCTAAGACACTTAATAAAGAGCAAAAGCAGTTTTTTGAGAAGATGGCAACAGATGATAATTTTATGCCTAATCCTGAAACTGGAGATAAGTCATTCTTTGAAAAAGTTAAAGATATGTTCTCATAATGTGAAACTTTCAAATTTTGTGAAACCAAAATTATAGGGTTCATAAAAAAAACTTATATTTGAATAACGTTAAACAATGTTTGACGTTATTTTTCTTTTTCATAGCAATTTTTTTTCCCATCCTGAACTTACGTCTAGGGTGGGTTTTGCTTTTAGGACGTTTTGTAAATCTTGTTTTATAATACTGTTTGTCTAGTTTTCTCGTTATAATAAATGGTTTATAACTGTAAAGGTCTCAGCACGTTTAATAAAACTCCTAAATTATAGCTAACAGTTATGCCTCCGTCAGGTCATATTCCTATCTTAGCTTGATTAACCACTATCTATGAATTCATTACTCGTTGCAGATACAGTCTCAAAGAAGTTTGGTGACTTTACCGCACTTAATAACGTTTCCATTGCTGTTCCAGAAGGAAGCATTTTTGGCCTCCTAGGCCCTAATGGCGCAGGAAAGACAACACTCATTCGTATTATCAACCAGATTACCATGCCAGATACCGGTAGTGTAACGCTGGGAGGTGAGCCATTACAACAACATCACATACGCGACATAGGCTATATGCCAGAAGAGCGTGGCTTATATAAATCTATGAAAGTAGGGGAGCAGGTACTTTACCTAGCCCAACTTAAAGGTTTATCTAAAGCAGATGCAAAAAAACGAGCCAAACATTGGTTTGAAAAACTGAAAATAGGAGACTGGTGGGATAAAAAAATTCAGGAGCTTTCTAAAGGTCAAGCGCAGAAAATCCAATTTGTAGTGACCGTAATGCATCAGCCTAAGTTGCTCATTTTTGATGAACCCTTCAGTGGGTTTGATCCTATAAATGCAAATCTTATTAAGGATGAGATTTTACAATTGCGTGATGAGGGTGCGACGGTTATCTTTAGTACACACCGTATGGAATCTGTAGAGGAGCTTTGTGATCATATAGCACTTATTAATAAATCTAATAAAATTCTCGATGGTGAAGTAAACAGCATTAAGAGAGCATACCAGAATAATACGTTTGATGTAGGAGTACAAGTTGTAGATGAGACCGCTTTCGCGAAAGCAGAACAAGAACTCAAAGCTGCTTTTAATGTAACTCCAGCGCATTTTAAAAGTTTGGGTAATGAACACAAGCTTCGTGTGGAAATGGGTGATAAGTCTACGCCAAATGAATTACTTACTACCTTGAAAAATCATGGACAAGTCACCCATTTTATGGAAGTGATACCAAGTGTAAACGATATCTTCATTCAAACAGTTAGTCAAAACAAATGAGCATACTTAAGTTAATTATAAAGAGGGAATACATTGCAAGAGTGCGCAATAAGTCATTTTTAATAATGACATTTTTGAGTCCGCTTATACTTGTGGGGATGATTTTATTAATCTCTTACCTTACTCAACTTAATAGCGAAGATAAACGCACAATTGTAGTAGTAGACGACTCTGGGAAATTTGAAACTGTATTTTTCAATACTGACCAAACTACCTATCTCAATCTAAGTGATCAAGGACTGGAAGCTGGAAAAGAGGTTGCAAAAGGCGAAGGGTATTATGGGCTCATCCATATTAACGATAATGCTGCTATAGTAGAAGATGCAGTTACCTTTTACGGTAATGAAACACCTTCTTTTAGTTTTATAGGAGATATAGAAAAACGCATTGAAAAGAAAATGACCGATGAAAATCTCATCGCTCAAGGTATAGATTTAAACACATTAGAAACTGCCAAAAGCAGTATTGACGTGCAAATAGAAAACTTTTCTGGAGAAACGAGTTCTAAAATGAGTAACTGGGTGAAGGCTGGTTTTGGAGGAGCTGCGGGTTACTTATTAATGATGTTTATTATCATTTATGGCAACATGGTGATGCGTTCTGTGATTGAGGAAAAGACTAATAGAATCATTGAAGTAATCATATCGTCTGTAAAACCTTTCCAACTAATGATGGGTAAAATACTAGGTACTACACTTGCCGGAATTACGCAATTCTCGATTTGGGTTATTGTGGGAGGAGTATTGCTAGTGGTATTAACCACGGTATTCGGTATAGATCCTTCAGCGGCATCAGCGGCGAGCCCTGCTGCTTCTCAAGCACAACAAATTGCAGAAGACCCTGGGATGGTGATTGAGTTACTACAAGAAATTCAAAAACTTCCGCTATTGCAACTCGTAGTAGGCTTCTTTATTTATTTTATAGGAGGATACTTCTTATATAGCTCTATATATGCGGCAATAGGTGCAGCAGTAGATAATGAGACAGATACTCAGCAGTTTATGTTGCCTATCATTATGCCGTTGATGTTAGGTATTTATGTTGGCTTTTTTGCAGTAATAGATAATCCTCATGGTACCGTAGCAACAGTTTTTTCAATTATACCGCTTACCTCGCCTATTGTGATGTTAATGCGTATACCATTTGAGGTTCCGGTGTGGCAACTTGCATTGTCTATTACCTTACTAGTGGCATCATTCGTGTTTACAGTATGGTTTGGTTCAAAAATATATCGCGTAGGGATATTGATGTATGGTAAAAAACCTACTTATAAAGATTTAATTAAATGGTTAAAATACTAGCACTCCTTTTTGTTCTACAGGAAGAGACTGTAGATAAAGTAAAAGATATTATAGAAGAAGATGTCTGGGGCACTATTAAAGAGTGGCTTGGCTTTGAGCTTATAAGTGTAGGTAAAGAACCTAATCATATAGGTTTTACAGTGGGTCACCTTATCATTCTAATAATAGCTTTTATACTCACAAGCATTCTCCTTAAGTGGATACGTGTGTTAATGACACGTAAAATGGAGGGCGATGACAAACTTAAGTTTGTAAGCGTTTTTAAGTTTATCAAGTATATCGCTTATATAGTGGTAGTGCTTGCTACGATGAGTGCTTCAGGGATTAATATTACGGTGCTGCTCACAGCATCCGCAGCATTATTTGTTGGTCTGGGTCTTGCATTGCAAGAGGTATTTCAAGACGTAATAGGTGGTATCCTTATTATGATAGATAAGTCTATATCTGCAGGAGATATTATTGAAATGGATGGAAGAGTAGGTCGTGTGTTTGAAATAAAACTACGTACTACAAGAGCATTAACAAGAGATGATAAAGTAATAATTATACCCAATCATAAGTTTATAACTGATACTGTTTATAATTACACTCAAAATCATAAAACTACCCGAGAGAATGTAAAGGTGGGCGTTGCTTATGGAAGTGATACTAGACAGGTAGAAAAAATATTACTAGAATGTGCAGTCGCACATCCTGAGATTTTAAAGCATCCAAAGCCTTTTGCGCTTTTTGAAAACTTTGGTGATAGTTCGCTGGATTTTGGTCTATACTTTTTTGTGAGAGACAGTTTTGTAGACCCAAGAATCAAAAGTGCGCTTAGGTATGCGATAGACGACCGTTTTCGCGAAAGCGGGATTACCATTCCTTTTCCACAGAGGGATGTACATCTTTTTAATACGGCAAATCCAGTATATACACCTAATAAAACAGCAGTTAACACCAATATTGAACCCCTTAAAAATGATATGATTGATGAATAAACAGACTAACATTATTATAGTATTACTACTGTTGAGTGGTACTTGTTTTGCTCAGCTTACAGATTTAGCTAGGATTGAGTATACATACTTCCCGCAGGAGCAATCTGATAATTCGTTTAGGAGGTTTAGAACATTTATTAATGTTCCTATAAAACTTAAAGAAGATACATACTTAGTTCCTGGATTTGAATATCGCAATGTGAATTTGAAGTTTGAAGATGTTGTGCCTTTTAGCCGTGAAGACTTAGATAGATTTCAATCGTTTAGTCTGTCTCTAGGATATACTCAGAAAATAAGTGAGGAGTGGCGCATAGGAGCAAAACTAGGTACTACGGTAACGTCTAATTTTAGTACAGGGTCTGCTGCTAGTAGTGATTATGTGCATACTGGGGCTTTATATTTTATTAACGATAAAACAAATGAAGGTCTGGATAAACCGTGGCGACTTATTATTGGTGGTCGCTATGATACAGAATCTGGAAGACCATTTCCATTACCTTTTGTAAACTATTATAAAGAATTTCATCCAGACTGGTCATATACGCTAGGTGTTCCAAAATCAAATATAAAACGCTATTTTGGGAAAGACCGTAGGCACATACTTCAAAGTTTTGTGACACTTGATGGATTTTATGCAAATATTCAAGATAATGTAGATGTTGCAATACCTGCTGGTGAGTTTGAAACTGCGGAGAGTATCTCTATGATGGTAGCACTATTTGGCGTAGGATATGAATACTGTTTTACAAAACACTTAGTATTCTATATATATGCTGGACACACGATTATAAATGACATACGATTACGTGATGGCGATAGAGATGATGTATTTACCATAAACGACAGAAATACGTTTTACGGTCGTTCAGGTATAAAATTTAAAATATAACAATGGCAAAGATTTTAATTATAGAGGATGAGGCTGCGATACGTCGTGTACTTACTAAAATATTATCAGAAGAGAGTAAGGATTATCAAGTAGAAGAAGCTGCAGATGGACTTGAAGGTATTAATAAGATCCGCGAGGAAGACTATGACTTAGTCCTTTGTGATATTAAAATGCCTAAAATGGATGGTGTTGAGGTACTTGAAGCTGCACGTAAGCTCAAGCCAGAAACTCCTATGGTAATGATCTCAGGGCATGGTGACCTAGATACGGCTGTAAACACGATGCGTTTAGGAGCTTTTGATTATATATCTAAGCCGCCAGACCTTAATAGATTACTTAATACGGTACGCAACGCACTAGACCGTAAAACCCTTGTTGTAGAAAACATTCAGCTTAAGAAAAAGGTGAGTAAGAAATACGAGATGGTGGGTAAAAGCAAGGAGATCGGTCAAATTAAAGAAATGATTGAGAAGGTTGCACCTACAGATGCTAGAGTACTTATTACTGGACCTAATGGTACTGGTAAAGAGCTGGTAGCACACTGGCTGCACGAGAAAAGTGATCGTGCAAAAGGAGCACTTATAGAGGTAAACTGTGCTGCCATCCCGTCAGAACTTATAGAGAGCGAACTTTTTGGCCACGTAAAAGGTGCTTTTACTAGCGCAAATAAAGATCGTGCTGGAAAGTTTGAAGCTGCAAACGGTGGAACTATTTTTCTAGATGAAATAGGAGATATGAGTCTTTCTGCACAGGCCAAAGTACTTAGAGCTTTACAAGAAAGCCGTGTACAACGTGTAGGTAGTGATAAAGACATTAAAGTGGATGTGCGTGTAGTGGCGGCAACTAATAAGAATCTAAAAGAAGAAATAGCAGAAGGAAGATTCCGTGAGGATTTATATCATAGACTGGCAGTAATTTTAATTAAAGTGCCAGCGCTCAATGATCGTAGAGATGACATTCCGATTCTTATAGAACATTTTGCAAAGAAAATCTCTCAAGAGCAGGGAACTGCAAAAAAATCATTTTCAGACAAAGCCATTGATTTACTTAAGGCTTATGACTGGACAGGAAATATACGTGAACTGCGCAATGTAGTAGAACGACTTATTATCTTAAGTGGCCCAGAAGTGTCAGAAGGAGATGTAAAACTATTTGCTAGTAAATAATATAATTATGAGTGACATTAAACCAGAAGATTATAAAATCACAAACGGAGTAACACTTTCAGATAGAGAAACCATCATGTTTTCAGACGTAGAAGAGAAGGAGCTAGAACGCAAGCTCAAGAAAATACGTAAGAAACTAGGTAAACTCCAAGACACCATGTACGCGCATGATAAATATAGCGTGCTAGTTTGTCTTCAAGGGATGGACACTTCTGGTAAGGATAGTCTCATACGTGAAGTCTTTAAGGATTTTAATGCACGCGGTGTTGAGGTACAAAGCTTCAAAGTGCCTACAGAGCTAGAGTTAAGTCATGACTACTTATGGCGTCATTACCTTGCGCTGCCAGAGCGTGGGAAATTTGGTGTCCATAACCGTACGCATTATGAAAATGTACTTGTAACTCGAGTGCACCCAGAATATATTTTAGGAGAAAAACTTCCTAACGTTCATAGTATAGATGATGTCAATGACGCATTCTGGGATAAGCGATTTGAACAAATCAAAAACTTCGAAAAGCATCTTACAGAGAACGGAACCATCATCTATAAATTCTTTATGCATTTATCTAAAGATGAGCAGAAAGATAGATTATTACGCAGACTTAATAAGAAAGAGAAGAACTGGAAATTTTCGGCTGGAGATTTAAAGGAGCGCAAGCTCTGGGATACTTATCAAGAATATTATGAGGACGCCATAAATCGTACTTCTACAGAGAAAGCTCCGTGGTATGTGATTCCAGCAGATAATAAGCCTGCTGCACGTCTTGCAGTAGCAACCATATTACTAGAGACACTGTCGCAATATGACGATATTCAAGAGCCAGAATTAGACGATAAAACAAAGGCAAATCTTGCCGATTATAAAGAACAGCTAAGCAATGAATAAAAATTTACATTATATCCTTGCGACTGCACTTGTAGTTGTTTCCGCTTTCGCGAAAGCGCAAAATGATTCAATTACTGTGAGAAAAATATATTCGGCAGCGCTTACAGAAGGACAAAGTTACGAGTGGCTTGATCACTTGTCTAATCAAATAGGATCGAGACTAAGCGGAAGCTTAGGAGCCGAAAGAGCGGTGACCTGGACAAAAAGCGAACTAGAAAAAGTGGGTCTTGATAAGGTATGGTTACAACCAGTGATGGTGCCAAAATGGATACGAGGTGAAGCCGAAAGAGCATTTATAGAAGGAGATAATGCAAGCACTACCTCTGTGCCTATTTGCGCACTTGGAGGATCTGTTGCGACAAAAACCACTGGACTTAAGGCCAATGTAGTGGAGGTAATGGGAATAGAAGAATTAAAAGCACTCGATCCAAACGAGGTAAAAGGAAAGATTGTCTTTTTTAATAGACCTATGGATGATGAGCTTATAAGAACTTTTCAAGCTTATGGTGGTTGTGTAGACCAGCGTTATGCAGGAGCGATGGAAGCTGCAAAGCTAGGAGCGGTAGGTGTGATTGTAAGATCTGTGACACACAGCTTTGATGATTACCCACATACAGGATCGATGTCTTATGGTGATTTGCCTAATTCAAAACGTATTCCTGCAGCTGCAATAAGTACCAAAGGAGCAGCGCTTTTAAGTACCTCTTTAAAGCTAAATCCTGACACCAAATTTTTTTATAAAATGTCTTGTAAGAATCTTGCAGATGTAGAGTCGCATAATGTGATTGCTGAAATTACAGGAAGTGAATATCCAGATAAATACATGGTTGTAGGTGGTCACTTAGATTCTTGGGATCTAGGAGACGGATCGCATGATGATGGAGCAGGAGTAGTACAAAGTATGGAAGCGCTACGATTAATGAAGGCAATAGGTTATAAGCCTAAGCATAGTATTCGTGTAGTATTATTCATGAATGAAGAAAATGGCCTTCGAGGAGGTAATAAATATGCACAAGAAGCAAAGGCAAAAGGTGAAAACCATGTATTTGCTTTAGAAAGTGACTCTGGCGGATTTACACCAAGAGGTTTTTCTTTTGATAGTGATGATCGTAACTTCAATGAAGTGCTTACTTGGAAATCATTATTTGAGCCTTACTTAATTCACGACTTTACAAGAGGAGGGAGCGGCGCAGATATTGGTCCGCTCAAAGCTACAAATGATGGTATTGTGCTCGCAGGACTGCGTCCAGACTCGCAACGTTATTTTGACCATCACCATGCAGCAAATGATACCTTTGACGCAGTAAATAAAAGAGAACTTGAACTGGGCGCTGCCACAATGACTAGCCTACTATATTTGATGGATAACTATATACAGCCTTCAGGTAAATAATGCAGATGCCGATTATACAATAATTAAAACTTAATTTATACTTGTAGATAATTGATTTATCTCCAATGTTTTAAATACTTTTAAGAATTAATTCATCAATCAATCTTAAAATGAAAAGAAATTTGAAACTCACGTACCTCTCAATCACATTGTTGTTCTGTTCGCTCACGGTATATTCTCAAGAAGATACGGTTGCTCCACTAGAAAATTTATTTAGCGCAAATTTCAATATTATTGGTGCAGGATTAACTTATGAGCGCGTTCTTGGTAATAAATTTACTACCCATTTCAATGCCTCTTATCAACTTGTAGGAGTTAGTGGTGGCAGTAATCAAGATGTTGATTTAACCTTTGCAGGTAATCTATCTGTAGGTGCTCGTTATTATTATAACAGAGAACGCCGCTTTGAAAAAGGAAAAAAGCTCACCCAGAACGCAGGAAACTTTTGGGCTGCAGAGTTTCAAGTAATTCCTGATTTCACCGTGGCAACAGAAGAGCGTAATGTAAGATATCTGACTACTTATCTTGTAGGAGCAAAATATGGTCTACGCAGAAACATCACAAGAAACTTAAATTACGAATGCGAATTCGGACTAGGATATTTATTTACAGATGAGGATGCCACTGTTTATCCATTATTAGAATTTAAGCTGCAATACGTTTTATTCTAACTCTTAAGTGGATGTCAGCAGTCCCTTTTCTTGATAAACGGCAATACCTTTATCTATCATATCACTAATGGATGCTTCTAGCGAGGCGTCCATTTTTTTGATGTGAAAACAGCTTTTTCCTTTCAAGCATTTTCTCAAATCAGGATCTATGTCTGTAAATGCAGCTACATCTGTATAAATAGGGAAGAAGTACAATCTGCAATCTTTAGGCTTTGGTATGGTGCTAGCAAAATAAAAACCATCTACCTTCTGTTTTCCTTGCATAGTAGGTATGGTGCCGGCAGCTTCTAAGCCGCTACTGTCGTCTTTTCGAAACTGTAGATTTTTCTCGTGTCGCTTTATAATTGCTCTAAGTGCAAGGTCTATTTCGATGGGATTTGTGATCATAGGCAGTTCCATTATTAATTACAAGCTTCAAGATAGTAAATAGGTTGAAATCTAGACGCTTTTTCTATGGGATGAAGTATTTTTGCGCTTTCGCGAAAGCGTTATAAATCTAAGTAATGAGATTCTCAGACTACACAAAGGAATTTGGCATCAATCTTAAAATAGCATATCCTATTATGCTAGGACAGCTGGGTCATATTCTTGTAGCGCTGGCAGATAATTTGATGGTGGGACAGCTGGGTGCAGCACAACTTGCAGCAGTGAGCCTAGGCAATAGCTTGGTGTTTATTGCGCTTTCAATAGGTATCGGATTTTCATTTGCAATCACACCACTCGTAGCAGAAGCAGACGGGAAGGGAGATATAGCAAAGGGTCGATTGCACTTTCATCATGGTGTGATTATGTGTACTATAAATGGTGTGTTATTATTTATCACGCTATTAATCGCAAAGCCTTTGTTATACATGCTTGATCAGCCGCCAGAGGTGGTAGAACTGGCAATTCCATACCTTGAGATTGTAGCATTGTCTATGATTCCACTCATGATATTTCAGGGTTTCAAGCAGTTTGCAGATGGTTTATCTCAAACCAAATATGCAATGTATGCTACCATTGTAGCAAACGTGGTCAACGTCGTATTTAACTATGTTTTGATTTATGGAATCTGGGTATTCCCAAGATTAGAAGTAGAAGGTGCAGCCTGGGGAACATTAATTTCTCGTTTCTTTATGGTGGCACTGTTAATTTTTATGCTTTCGCGAAAGCGTAAATTCAAACCCTATTTTCACTGGGGAAGTAAGGAGCACATCCAGCTTGCTGAGTTTAAAACCTTGTTTAAATTAGGATTTCCAACAGCATTACAGATGCTTTTTGAAGTAGGCGTTTTTACAGCAGCTATATTCTTATCTGGTATACTAGGAACAAATGCACAAGCAGCAAATCAAATTGCGCTTAACCTTGCATCGATGACGTTTATGATTGCGGTAGGACTTGGAGTAACAGCAACCATACGCGTGGGAAATCAAAAAGGTAAAGCCGATTTTCCTAATCTGCGTCGAATAGCATTCTCTATATTTATATTATGTTTCTTGATTGAAGCGGTTTTTGCAGTAGGGTTTATACTTCTCAAAGATTGGCTTCCTCCATTTTATCTAGATAATCCAGAAGTGATTTTTCTAGCAGCTCAATTATTAATTGTAGCAGCCTTATTCCAGCTAAGTGATGGTGTACAAGTAACTATACTAGGAGCATTACGAGGATTGCAAGATGTAAATATTCCCACTGTAATCTGCTTTATAGCGTACTGGATAGTAGGATTTCCTATAATGTGGTACATGGGTAAAGATGAGCAGATGGGAGTACAAGGTGTCTGGGTAGGTTTGCTAGCAGGGCTTACGGCCTCTGCAGTGATGTTGTACTTTAGATTTAATTACCTTAGCAAGAAATTAATAGACCAACAGTAATAATACGATATTTATGAAAGTACCTAAGTTCCTTTTAGGCGATAATTCAGATTTTTCAGATCACATCTTTGTGATACATACCGAGTTCCCAAGGTTTATTATAGATCTTACGATAGATGAGATAGAATGGTTTGAAGAGTTTGACCGTCAAGACGAAGATGAGCTAGCCTCAGAAACAGAAAATGCCATCAAAGATGCTACCGAGTGGTATGACGCAGAGATGGAAAAATTTGACAAAGAGCAATAAACAGTGGACCAACTTATCCAATACGATCAAGAGTTTTTCCTTTTCCTCAACGGATTAGGATCGCCTGCGTGGGATCAATTCTGGCTTATTGTTACAAATAAGCTTAGCTCGATTCCTTTATATGCCGTACTACTTTTTTTTATTTATAAAAAATTTGGTGTAAAAGGAACCTTGATAACAGTGGTTGCGGTTGCGTTACTCATTACGTGTGTAGACCAACTAGCAAATGCTTTTAAGCATGGTTTTGAAAGACCACGTCCTTGTAGAGTAGAAGACTTTAAAGGAATTATACGATATGTAGCAGAGCGATGTGGTCGTTATGGTTATTATTCCGCACATGCGGGAAATAGTATGGCAGTTGCTGTTTTTGCAGGTCTTGCCTTAAAATCAACACATAGAAATCTAATCTTTCTACTGCTTTTTTGGTCGGCGATGGTAGGCTATAGCCGTATTTATGTAGGTGTTCATTATCCAGGTGATGTCCTTACAGGTTGGGTAATAGGAGCAATAATAGGCTTTGGAATCTATAGACTGCAACAGTGGGCTGTAGCAAAGTGGGCTTAAGAATCGGCTGTTGCGATTAGTGACTTCGCCGCTTTAAATGGCGATACCTCACCACGAGCAACTTTTTCAAGAATTTCGGGAAGTGTTGACTTCACGTCCTTGTTATTATAAAATGTATCCTTAAGAGTATTCTCTATGGTCTGTAATAGCCAAAACTTGTTCTGCTCTGCTCTTTTCTTAGCAAAATATCCAGAGGCTTGCGTATGATTACAGTAATCTGAAACTAAGTCCCAAGAATCTGAAATCCCTGAATGTTCTAAGGCGCTACACGTAATAACTTTAGGAGTCCAATTGCTAGACTTAGGTGGAAAAAGGTGCAATGCTTTTGCAAAAGCTGACCTAGCCAGCCGTGCTGCCTTTTCATTACCACCATCTGCCTTATTAATTACAATGGTGTCTGCCATTTCTATAATCCCGCGTTTAATTCCTTGTAATTCGTCTCCTGCTCCGGCAAGTTTTAGTAATAGAAAGAAATCAACCATAGAGTGTACTACGGTCTCACTTTGTCCTACACCTACAGTTTCAATAATAATAGTGTCAAAGCCTGCAGCCTCGCAGAGTATGATGGCCTCTCTAGTTTTACGAGCTACGCCGCCTAGAGAATCTCCAGAAGCGCTAGGTCTTATAAAGGCGTTAGGGTTTTGAGATAGCTCATACATCCTCGTTTTATCACCTAAGATACTTCCATGAGAAACAGAGCTGGTAGGGTCTACTGCAAGTACGGCTACTTTTTTTCCTTGATCTGTAAGATAGTTTCCTAAGCTTTCTATAAATGTACTTTTACCTACACCAGGAACACCTGTGATTCCTAGCCTAACAGATGTATTGGCATGAGGTAAACACAGTTCTATAAGTTGCTGTGCTTTTACTTGATGCTCTTGAATCGAGCTTTCTATTAAAGTGATTCCTTGTGATAATGCGGTAATATTACCAGTAATTAATCGCTGGGCTAGTTGTGATACATCAATAGTGCCTTGCTTCTTACTTTTTTTGTAAAATGCAGGATTAATACTCTTGTTTATGGGTGTGTTTTTATCGCTCACAATGGTAATACCAAATTACTACTTTCTACAAACATCTACATCAAAAAAAAACCACCATTTGGTGGTTTATGTTATTTTGAGGCGTTCATTCTTTTAAAATCTATAACCCCTGATTTTTTATTCTTAAGCTTTTTCTCTTTTGCTTTTTGCTTCTTTTTTTTCATTTTCTTTTTAAGCTTCAAGAGGTCAATGTGTGATTGCTTCATCTGGAATTCCATAGGTACGAGTACCTCTAGGATATTTACAGGAAGCCATCCATCATCTATAATATCTTTAAGTAAGTTAAGTACAATTTCATCTTGTACCATGCATTCTCCTATAAGATATTTAGGTTTGCTATTTTCTAGTGCAGCTTTTACTTCGATCCAGTCACGGTTAGAATTTCCTTTAACGATGTCTAATCTACTAGGTTCAATTCCTTCTTGTGACATACGCTCTACTATTTTATGGCAAAAGCGATTTCTATTAACGCTTTCATGACTCAGAAAGCGTTTATATTCTGTAATCTGGATATCTTCTGCGGCATTAAAATAACGTCGTTCTGCCCAAAAGCATTCATCTAGTAAATCATTTAATTTTTCGTACGATAAGTCAAGGTGCTTCATAGGGCTAGTTGTTGATGTCAAATATAATTCAGGATTAAACGTACGTGTACTAACTTACTGTTAATACCAATATATTTAAGAATAGTTTATTCAAAAAATGCAAAGTATCTTAATTTTCTGTTAATGTCGTATTTTTTTAGCTCTTTTGCAACATTGAGAAAATAGAATCGTCTTTAAAGAGAATAGCAATCACAACCATCAAAACCAACCAACCATTTTGCTAGTTACTGAAATCATAGAAAAATGTAAAACTAATGATCGCAAGGCACAGCTGCAGCTGTACAATAAGTATTGTGATGGTATGTACCACGTCGCCTTTAGGTTTTTGAAAGATTCATTTGAAGCAGAGGAAGCGATGCATGAGGGGTTCATTAACGCCTTTGCAAAGTTGCACCAGTTTACTGGAGAAGTCACCTTTGGAGCCTGGCTTAAGCGTATTGTGATTAATAAAAGTCTAGATATGATCAAGGCAAAAAAAGCAGTGATTATCCCTCTTAATGAGGAAGTAATGGGCAAGGTAGATGATGAGGAGGGTTGGGATGTAGGAGATGACGTTACCATAGAACATGTGAAAAACGTTATCAGCGAACTTCCTGAAAAGTATAAATTTCCTCTTATGCTATTCTTAATAGAGGGTTATGATCATCAGGAAATTTCAGAAATATTACAGATTACAGAAGTGGCTTCTAGAACGCTGGTGCACCGCGGGAAGAAAAAACTTCAAGAACAATTAAAGACGCTTAATTATGGCACAGGATATTAGAGAGCTCATGAAGAATGATAGCGACAGTAAGCAATCACTGCGCGAGGGACATACACGTCGCTTTGAGAATTTACTTGAAGAACGCTTACCTATTAAGGAGCAAAAAACTTCGGCAAAAGGAGGTATCTATCTATGGATGAAAATTGCAGCAGTACTTATTGTGGCTGGTGGAATTGTATTTATGGTGTATAATAACGCTTTCGCGAAAGCGGGAGATCAACAACTAGTAGAGGTAGAGACAAGAGAAAAACAAAATGCAGAACCAGAAGTATTACTAAGCGCCATCTCACCAGAATTTAAACGAGTGGAGGATTATTACCTCGCAAGTGTAAATCTTGAGATTGCGAGATTAGAAATCACAGATGATAACAAAGAACTTATAGATGCTTTTATGAAGCAACTGTCTGATCTAGATGAAGAGTATAAGAGCCTCAATCGTGAGATTACCGAAAGTGGAGTAAGTGACGAAATGGTAAGTGCGATGATAGAGAATCTCAAATTACGAGTAGAGCTTATGATAAAGCTCAAGTCAAAATTGAAAGAAATGAAAAACGCTGCTCAACAAGAAGCAGCAATTCAAACCGTATAAAATGAAACAGTCAAACATATTTTGGACCTTCCTAACGCTGCTTTTTGTGGCTTCTGGAAGTGTATTTGCACAAAGCAAAAAAGAAAAACTAAACGAGCGATTCTCAGTAAATAAAGATGTGTCTATTACAGTAGATACACGCTATGCAGATGTAGTTTTTGAAACATGGAATAAAAATGAAGTGTCTGTAGAGGCTTATGTAGAAGGTAAAGATGCTAGCGATGCTTTAAGAT
This sequence comes from Dokdonia sp. Dokd-P16, assembly GCF_003095655.1. Lineage (NCBI taxonomy): Bacteria > Pseudomonadati > Bacteroidota > Flavobacteriia > Flavobacteriales > Flavobacteriaceae > Dokdonia > Dokdonia sp. Dokd-P16. Next base: position 374,134 of record NZ_CP029151.1, on the reverse strand, counting down.
CGTGGGACTTGAATGTATCAGGTAATAGTAATAATGTGCGTATCACCAGTAAAGGTGGTTATAGCGATGCAAAGGTGTATGATAGAAATGATATAGGTAATCTAAATCTCGATCTCGATTTAGACCTTGGAGAAATTATAGGTCAATCCCTTAGCCTAGTGGAGCCAGTAATGAATGGCCTTGTGGGGCCTCTATTAGAAGGAATATCTGGACAGCGATTACCAGATGAATTTTATGAGGAAATGGGAAAGATGAAATTTGACCATGAAGCATACAAGAGAGAAGGAAGAGCTTATCTAGATAGATGGGAGAAGCAAGTGGATAAAAGTTATGGCCCAGAATTTGAAGAAAAAATGGAGAAGTGGGAGAAGGAATTTGAGCGCAACTCTGAGGATTGGAGTGAACGCCTTATAGACCGCTCTGGGATACCTAGATGGCCTTTTAAAAGCGGAGGTAATATGACCTTTGATAGTGATGAGTATGAAAAAGACAAACAAGCATATGTAAACAAGCTAAACCGAAAGTACAACACAAGAGTAAGTGTGCGTGAGGTGGATAAATGGCTAGATGATGTAGAGGCTTGGGGAGAAGATTTTGGAAAAAAGATGGAAGACTGGGGAGAAAACTTTGGTGAGTCTATGGAAGCATGGGGAGAATCTTTTGGAGAGAACTTTGGTAAGTCTATGGAGAAGTGGGGAGAATCTTTTGGGAAAGACATGGAAAAGTGGGGTGAAAACTTTGGAAAGAAAATGGAGCGCTGGGCAGAAGATCACGAAGGAGAATGGGAAGAAAAACATACTAAGGACGAAAAGGGAAACAAGAGTAGCCACTTTAGCCTTAATTGGGACTCCGAAAGTAATGGATCCAAAAAGCCAAATAAAAATGTAAAACGTATAATTATCATCAAGATGCCTAAAAAGGCTGAGCTAGACTTAAATGTACGTTATGGTAAAGTGAGAATGGTAGATGCTTATAATGCAAAAGCTACAATCTCACACGGAAGCCTTGTAGCAACAAACATCGATGGAGGGCAAACCTCCTTCGATGTTTCTTATAGTCCTGTGGCTGTTGTAAACTGGAATGAGGGAACTCTTAATGTGAATCACGTGAAAGAATGTAATATATCAACCGCAAATAATATTAAGGTGACTTCAAACTCTAGTAATGTAAATATAAATCGGATTAATGGAGCTGGGATGATATCTGGCTCTTTTGGTAAGCTATCTATACCACAGGTAAGTGATAACTTTGGGTCGCTGACTATCTTTTTAGAGAATAGTGATCTCACGTTAAGATTACCACAATCTGCATTTAACTTCAATTATAGCGGAGATCATAACGACTTTTTTATTCCGAAACAATTGGAAACAAAGTCTATGAAAAACGGATCTACAGAGATGGTAAATGGTTTTCATAAATATCGCAGTAGTGCAAATACGATCACTATTAATGCAAAGTATAGTGACGTAGTACTACAGTAGATAAAGATTATATAATTAATTACTTTGCAGCTATGGCTGCTTTTTCTGTTCACACTAGATTAAGTACTTTTATAGTGTAATAGACTCTCTATGAATAACAATTTTTTTAGTTCGCTCACACAGCAATTTACACCCATCATAAACCCTACTTTTAAAAAGGAGGATTACTTTCCATTAGACTTGTCTACAGCTAATAGGGACTTGGATATTGATATGCTCACACGTCCGCATGAGCACCATGTGTTTTTACAAGCGTATCTTGCAAAGAATAATGCCAAAGTTGCTTATGGTGGCTATTTAGAGCAGCGACCACTTTATGATCGATCAGATTATTTTCAAGCTACAGACCCAAAAGACAAACGTAATATCCACCTAGGGATAGACTTATGGTGTGATGAAGGTACAGCAGTATTAAGTCCTCTAGAGGGTGAGATACATAGTTTTAAGCGTAATGAGAACTTTGGTGATTATGGGCCAACCATAATCTTAAAACATAAGATAGGGGAACATACTTTTCACACCTTGTATGGTCATCTTAGTCTTGCTTCTCTTGAAGGTAAGGAAGTAGGGCAAAAGGTAGGAGGAGGTGAGGTTATAGCAACCTTAGGAAATCCTGATGTGAATGGTGATTATGCGCCGCACCTACATTTTCAAATTGTAATAGACATGGAAGGCAAGGAAGGTGATTATGCCGGCGTAGGGAGCCACAATACCTTAGATTTTTACAAGAAAAACTGCCCAGACCCTAATCTGCTATTAAAAATTTATTAATGGCTTGTGCAACGGCGTGCTCTTTATTTGTAAAAGGACTCACATAATCTGCTAGTGACTTTAAGGTGTCTGTAGCATTTGCTACGGCAATACCTAATCCTACATTTTTTATGAGTTCGTCGTCATTATGATTATCGCCAAAAGCCATTACTTCGCTCATCTCGTAACCATATTCAGCTACTAGAAGTTTTCTCAAAGCGGTTGCTTTGTCTATGTTTTTTGGAGTGATCTCGAGATACGTATCCTTAGAGCGGTAAAAATGTACGAGATTTCCATAAGTTGGCGTTAGAAGTTTTATAATTTCATCAAGCTCCGCTGGATTTCCCATGCACATGAGCTTATGGATTCCAAGATGCTCGTTGTTTAAAAAATCAAGACTTTCTAAGGCTGTTTGGTATACTGGAGTTGCACGCGTATTGTTTATTTCTCGCAAGCTCCACTCATCTTCATTATCTGTAAACCAGTACTCATGACTATAAATACTAAGGTTGTAAGTATGTTTAGCGTGATGACTTGCTAAGTTCTCGAGTAGCGCAGTGGGGAAGGTGTTGCTTTCTATAATCGCGTTATTCTTACCTATAATAAGCCCTCCATTATAAGCTATTAAAGACTCACCTAAGTTGCCTAGACCTTTTTGTAAGTAGCGCATAGCTTGTGGCGGTCGTGAGGATGCTAGAATAAGGGGTAATCTCGCTTTCGCGAAAGCGTAAACAGTCTCATCACTTAACCAGCGTTCTTTATTTAATAAAGTGCCGTCTATATCTGAACAGAGTATTTTTATAGTGTTTTCCATAATGTAAGAAACTAAAACGGCGAACTTAGAAAGTTCGCCGTTGTTGGATAATCAAAAGTGGAAATTAGTTTTGTACAATTACCCACTGTCCTTTAGCTAGTAGTGGTTCTGCTTGTTTGAACTTTACTTCCTTAGTCTCACCATTCATTACATTTTTAATAGTAACGCGGTCGTTACGACCTATTTTAGGTTGAGACCTTACAATTGTTTCTGTTACTTGCTGCTGTTGTGGCTGTGTGTTTCCAGCTGCTCTAGCTTCTGTAGAACGCTCATCAAGATTAGGAATTTCTTCCTTTTGCGTCTGCGTTTGCTCACGAGTTTCACGCACTTGAGAAGCATCACTTACTTGCTGCTGGTTGCCTTGAGGAATCTCTCCTTTAAATAAGAAAGAAATTACATCCTTGTTTACTTTATCAATCATCGTTTTGAAAAGCTCAAAAGCTTCAAACTTATAAATTAATAGAGGATCTTTTTGCTCGTGAACAGCAAGACGAACACTCTGCTTAAGTTCATCCATCTTACGAAGGTGATCTTTCCAAGCGTCATCTATAATGGCAAGAGTAATATTCTTTTCAAAATCTGTTACTAGTTGCTTACCATCAGTTTCGTAAGCTTCTTTAAGATTTGTTACTACACGTAGTTCTTTAGTTCCATCAGAAAAAGGAACCACAATACGCTCAAATTTTGCAGCAGGATCTTCATATACTCGCTTGATGATAGGGAACGCAAGATCTGCATTTTTAGTCATCTTCTCTCTGTAGTGCTCAAAGGAAGCTTTGTAAATAATATCTGTAAGGTCCTTTGCAGATTTGCTTGCAAATTCACTTTCACTCACTGGGCTCGTCATTGAGAAATAACGGATGAGCTCAAATTCAAAGTTCTTATAATCTTGTGCTTGCTTGTTTGCCTCTACAATAACTTCAGAAGTATCATAAATCATGTTTGCGAGATCTACTCGTAAACGTTCTCCATAAAGTGCATGACGACGACGCTTGTATACCACTTCACGTTGCATATTCATCACATCATCATACTCAAGAAGGTTCTTACGAACTCCAAAGTTGTTTTCTTCTACTTTTTTCTGTGCACGCTCAATAGATTTTGAAATCATTCCGTGTTGGATCACTTCACCTTCCTTAAGACCCATTCTATCCATCATCTTTGCAATACGCTCAGACCCGAATAGACGCATCAAGTTATCTTCTAGAGATACATAAAACTGTGAGCTTCCCGGATCTCCTTGACGTCCAGAACGACCACGTAACTGTCTGTCTACACGACGAGAGTCGTGACGCTCTGTACCTATAATGGCAAGACCACCGGCCTTTTTTACTTCGTCAGATAATTTAATATCTGTACCACGACCTGCCATGTTTGTAGCAATAGTTACCACACCTGGATTACCAGCCTCTGCAACAATATCTGCTTCTCTTTTGTGAAGTTTCGCATTCAGTACATTGTGAGGAATCTTACGTAGTGTAAGCATTTTTCCAAGTAATTCTGAAATTTCAACAGAAGTCGTACCTATTAATACAGGTCTTCCAGCTTTAGAAAGCTCTGTTACTTCATCAATTACTGCATTATACTTCTCGCGTTTAGTTTTATAAACTAAATCATCTTTATCTTTTCTAGCAATAGGGCGGTTAGTAGGAATCTCAACAACATCAAGTTTGTAGATTTCCCAAAGTTCGCCAGCCTCTGTTACGGCTGTACCCGTCATACCAGATAATTTGCGGTACATACGGAAGTAGTTTTGAAGTGTTACCGTTGCAAATGTTTGCGTAGCATCTTCAATTTTTACATTTTCCTTTGCTTCAATCGCTTGGTGTAGTCCATCACTGTAACGACGCCCGTCCATAATACGACCCGTTTGCTCATCTACAATCATTACCTTGTTATCCATTACTACATACTCCGTGTCTTTTTCAAACAGCGTATATGCCTTTAGTAATTGGTTCATGGTGTGTATGCGCTCAGACTTAATCCCAAAATCTTTAAAGAGTTCTTCTTTCTCTGCAGCTTCTTCTTCTGGCGATAATCCTTTTGCTTCTATTTTTCCTATCTCCAGACCAATTTCTGGCATCGTGAAGAAATCAGGATTTTCTTTTCCAGATAGCGTCTCAATACCCTTATCAGTAAGCTCAATCTGGTTGTTCTTTTCATCAATCGTGAAGTAAAGTGCCTCGTCTATTTTTGGCATCTCACGATTGTTATCTTGCATGTAGAAGTTCTCCGTTTTTTGTAATAACTGACGTATTCCTTCCTCACTTAAATACTTAATAAGTGCTTTGTTTTTAGGTAATCCTCTAAAAACACGTAGTAATTGTATTCCTCCTTCTTTTGTATCTCCTGCAGCAATTAATCTCTTTGCTTCTGGAAGTACTTTTACAAGCTCTTGTCGCTGTATGTTTACAATTTTCTCAATCTGTGGTTTTAGCGCATTAAATTCATGCACATCTCCCTTAGGTACAGGTCCAGAGATAATAAGTGGTGTACGAGCATCATCTACAAGTACAGAATCTACCTCATCTACAATCGCATAGTTAGGAGGTCTTTGTACAAGATCTTCTGGTTTATGTGACATGTTATCACGTAGGTAATCAAAACCAAATTCATTGTTAGTACCATATGTAATATCTGCAGCATAAGCGGCACGACGTTCTGGACTATTAGGTCTGTGATAATCGATACAGTCTATCGTCATCCCGTGGAACTGGAATATAGGAGCCATCCACGCGCTATCACGTTTTGCTAGGTAATCATTTACAGTTACTAAGTGTATACCATTTCCAGTAAGTGCATTAAGATATACCGGTAAGGTCGCAACAAGTGTTTTACCTTCTCCCGTTTGCATCTCTGCAATTTTTCCTTGGTGCATTGCGATACCACCTATGAGCTGTACGTCATAGTGAATCATATCCCATGTTACTTCTTTACCAGCGGCATCCCAGCTGTTTGCCCAGATTGCTTTATCACCATCAAGTGTTACATAATCTTTTGTTGCACTAAGAAGACGGTCATATTCTGATGCAGTAACTTCAAGTGAAGTATTGTTTGTAAAACGTTTTGCAGTTTCTTTTACAACGGCAAATGCCTCAGGTAGTATTTCGGTAAGTGTTTTTTCAGATATTTCGTAAGCTTCATCTTTTAGCTTGTCAATTGCAGCATAAACGTCTTCACGCTCATCAATATCATCAGTAGCTTCTGCTTTTATTTTTAGCGCTTCGGCAGCGTCTGTATTTTCCTTAAGCGCAGCGGCTAGCGTTCTTTTGAATTCGTTCGTTTTTTCGCGTAAGCTATCTAGAGATAATTTTTCTAAAGCGGCTTCGTGGGCTTTGATTTCGGCTACAATAGGAGTAATTGCTCCTACATCTTGTTTAGACTTATCGCCTACAAAAATCTTTAATACATTATCTAAAAATCCCATAATATGGTGTTGTTTTATGTCAATCTTGAACCCGTAAATTTAATCAAAAAAAAAGCCTCATAGAGAGACTTTTTAGTGTTTTAACGGGTATATTTTTTAATATTCGTCTTCGTTCCAGAGGTAGTCCTCGTCTGAGGGATAGTCTGGCCAGATCTCTTCGATAGAATCATAAGAGTCACCTTCATCCTCGATAGCTTGTAAATTTTCTACAACCTCAAGTGGTGCTCCTGTTCTAATCGCATAATCGATCAACTCATCTTTAGTAGCAGGCCAAGGCGCGTCACTTAGGTAAGAAGCTAGTTCAAGTGTCCAGTACATAGCATTTGTGTTTTTAATTTGTGCAAAAATAATTTTTCTAGGCAGAAATGCAAGTGAATTGGTGATTATTTCAAAATAAATGTAAGAACGTGGCTTTCAGACCTTGTAAAGTGGTGGTTTACGCTTTCGCGAAAATTTTCCATCCTCTTTATATTGATGTTTCTGTAATCGGTACTCTTAATCTAGCTTTGTAGGTATCCATTTAACCTCATCTGCTTGTAAGTCTTTAGACAACTTCCGTGCCAGCACAAATAGGTAGTCAGAAAGACGGTTGAGATATTTAAGAGTGTGTGCGTCAAAAGGCTCTAATTCATAAAGTGCTGTCGCCAAGCGTTCTGCGCGTCTGCATACAGTGCGTGCTACGTGACAATATGACACGGTAGTATGTCCTCCAGGGAGTACAAAATGTGTCATTTGAGGTAGTGATGTTTCCATCCAGTCTATTTCTTTTTCTAGTAGCTCAATATCCTCTTCATTGATTTTTGGGATATTAAGCCTATCCTTTCCATTTTTAAGTACCATTTTTTCTGGATCTGTTGCCAGTACAGCGCCTACGGTAAATAGTTTATTCTGGATGTGTGTGAGTATTTCTTTGCTACGTGCATCGATTTCTTGATCGCGTACTAATCCTATAAATGAGTTGAGTTCGTCTACAGTACCGTAACTGTCTATTCTAATATGATGTTTTGGGACACGGGTTCCGCCAAATAAAGCGGTCGTTCCTGTATCTCCAGTCTTTGTATATACTTTCATTATCTTTTTTTGTGAGCCAGTATGTGATACTGGTGTTTAAGATTGAGATTTCCTTTTTATGGTGTTCATGATGATGTAACTTATTGCCATAAGTATTCCAAATAGCATTGCTTTATAAATAGGATTCATCAGTGTTCTTGAATTTTGATTTGTATAATTAAGGTCTTGCGAAATCTACTAGTCTAAAATAGAAGCGTTATTTGTTTTCTCTTTCCTTCAATTTCTTGCTGAGACCTTCTCCAAATTTACGTGTTCTTCTCCCTCGTTGGTTTGTAGTGTTACGTTTGCTATTTGCAAATACGAGAAGAAATAAGAGTGCTACTCCTATAATACTCACTATAATTTGTGTTGTAGGGGAGAGGTTATTAAAGAAATCCATATTCATGTGGTTTCAGAGTGGTAGTGTTCAGGTATGAACTACTCACACTTATTTTTGTTTTAAAGATACGACAAAGTACTGTTTATTGTCCTCATCACTTTCGGGTCCTTGAACTTGATAGGTTGCAATAAGCTCATCTGCTCCTAAGACATTTACCTCTTTTAATTCTTGTAGCCAGTTTTTACTATCAACATGAACATTTACTAGAGAGGCGCCTCTCATATCACTATTAGCTAGTTGTGTTTTTACTAAAAAAGCACCGTCTAGTACTGCTTTTATAAGTGTAGCGCCATTAAGTTGTGCTCCTTTAAGGTCTGCATTTGTAAGAATGGCGTTGTTTAATTGTGAGCCGGTAAAATCACTGTTTTTGAGATTTGCTCCTGTGAGATTTGCATTCCATAAATCTGCATAAGATAGATCTGCATCTGGCATATCAATATTAGCAAGTTGCGCTCCAAAGAGATTTGCTCTTTTTAAATACACGTTACTAAAGGATGCTGCAAAAATATTTTGAATACTCTTAGTATTCATCCCGCTATTAATAATGGCTAGTAGAAATTGCCCTTTTTCTGGACTCAGCGGTTTCGTGAGGATTTCGTCTTCAAGAAAGCGATAAGGTCTAAAACCATAAAGCAATGCTTGAGTACGAGCTATAAGAGGCTTCGATATGGATGCTGAAATTTGTAATTCATCATGCACTTGATCGAGCACATTATCCATTAAAAAAACAAGATTATTCCTTCTGCTAGCCTCTTCTAGATACACCTGTTGCTGTATTCTATCATTCTGAATATCCAATTTTTTATTCTGCTGAAATAAAATGCCTGTTTGAATTAAGATTAAGAATACAGGTATCACGGCAAATAGTAAGGTAAATAGACCTATGCGAGTGATGCGTTTTACAAGACTAGCAGAGAGTTGGGCAAATGAAGATTTTGTAACATTAGGTAACTCATGATAGACTTGGTCAAAACTTTCCTTTAAGTCAGCGCCAGCCCATAGATGAATACCTTTGAGTGTAGTTGTAAAAATTACTTTTTTATTTGATGAAGATTGCTCTTTAAGCTGCGATTTTAAAAGATCATTTTCTTGACTTAATAACTCATTTTTGTTGAGTGCTTGTTTAAGCTCATCATTCATTAAACTCATAGTTGCAATTTTTCACCAAAATACTATCAAATTCGTAAAGGAGCTCCTATGTTGATAATAAAAATGATTATTAATTCACTTACGAAATAGGTAAATTATTTATTTCTAGTGTCACTCTCAATGACTCCATCACGCAATCTAATTACACGGTGTGCATGCTCTGCAATATCTTCCTCGTGTGTAACAAGAATTACGGTATTACCTGCGGCATGTATAGCGTCAAAAAGTGCCATGATCTCGACACCAGTTTTTGAGTCAAGATTACCTGTAGGCTCATCTGCAAGGATGATGGATGGTTTATTAACCAGTGCACGACCTACAGCAACACGCTGTCGTTGCCCTCCAGAGAGCTGGTTAGGTTTGTGATCCATACGATCTGCAAGACCTACATCTGTAAGCACCTCTTCGGCACGAGCATTACGTGCAGACTTTGACATTCCGGCATAGACCATAGGTAATGCTACGTTGTCAAGAGCAGTAGTTCTAGGAAGTAAATTAAAGGTTTGAAAGACAAAACCTATTTCTGTGTTACGTACTTCGGCTAGCTCATCATCTGTCATCTGGCTCACGTCACGTCCATTAAGAACATACGATCCAGCGGTAGGAGTATCAAGACAGCCTAAAAGATTCATAAGCGTAGACTTTCCAGAACCAGAAGGTCCCATAAAAGCTACATACTCACCCTTATCAATATCAAGGTCTATACCCTTGAGTACGTGAACAATCTCTGTCCCTAATGGGAAGTCACGAATGATATTTCTAATTTTAATAAGGTTGCCCATAGAGTGTTTGGTTTGCTATTAGAAGAGGTAAACGTCTAAATGTTACACAATTTATGTAAAAATTTATCTCGGACGTAGCAACTATGATTTTTTAAGAAAAGCGAGGAGAGATGTTTGAGCGCTGTACGTGTAAAAACTAGTTCAAGATTATTTTGTTCTGTGTAATTATAATCTGATATAAAAGTCTTCTTTAGCCTGTTGTGGTCTAAAGAATGCCATCCCAAAATTAAAAGCGTCTATGGTCGCAGATATCTCCGGTCTTTTTTTAATGGTTTCCCAAGCCTCTGTCATTTCTAGTGACCAGTGAATGTCATCAAACATCCAGACAGTATCGTCTGTAGTTGTGGAAAGAAGTGATGACACATAATCTAGCGTGGCTTGCTTAGAGTGGTTTCCATCAAAATAGATGAACTCAAATTTTTTGTGATTATGTTTTACAATCTCATCATTAAAGTCCCCTACACAAAGTGTAACATTAGTTATCCCTGCCGTATCGAGCTCTTTTTGTGCTATGGCAGCAGTATTAGGGCAACCTTCTATAGTAGTGACATGCGCGTTGTTCTGAATCGCTAATGCCGCAGTAGCAACACCAAGGGAGGTGCCTAGTTCTAATACTTCTTTAGGCTGAAAATATGCCATAAGTCGCTGTAATAATAGCACCCTTTTGTGGGTAGCGCCAGCATACCTAGCAATATCTTTTACTTCTCGTTGTGCAGATTTAAATACTCTAGAGCCAGCACCATAGTCCATAACCTCTATGGATGTCTCGTTATCCAACAAAGCCTTCTTATAGGTGTTGACCATTTGCGAAATAGCAGGATCCGACTTTCCTCTCAATACTTCCTTCTCTAGTTTGAAAATAAAAGGAGAGTGTATCCCATGAAGGTGGAACGTCTTAGGAAGCCATTTTAGGTAAGCGAGTATGGAGTGTTTATACTGATTCACTTTATAGAATGTGAGCTATTGTATGGTCTTTGTTATAATAAAGGTTGTCGTTTATAATTGCTTATCCTTCCATCTTAGACGATAATTCAAACCATCGTTCCTCTTTTAAGGCAATCGCATCTATGATCTTTTGCAATTTCAGACTTTCTTCGGTGATTTGATCTTGAGTAAGATCAGGATTTAAGAAGAGTTTTTGCTTGTCTTCTTTCTCACGTTCTAGTTTTGCAATCTCACGTTCTAACTTTGCGTGCTCTTTCTGCTCGTTAAAGCTTATCGTTCCTGTATGCTGTTCCTCTTTCCAAGACTTAGTTTCGGTAGCGGTTTCTCCTATGGAAGCATTAAATTTTTGTTTGTTCTCGATTTGAGATTGTTCTTTTTCTGCTTTCGCGAAAGCGTTACTAATCCCTCCCTCGTAAGCTCTAAAATCTGAGTAATTACCTGGAAAATCTTCTACCACGGCATCTCCTTTAAAAACAAAAAGGTGATCTACAATCTTATCCATAAAGTAACGGTCGTGAGAAACTACCACGATGCAACCTGGGAAATCAAGTAAAAATTGCTCAAGTACGTTGAGTGTTACAACGTCTAGATCATTTGTAGGTTCATCAAGAATTAAGAAGTTAGGATTCTGTATGAAAATGGTACATAAGTAAAGGCGCTTGCGCTCTCCACCACTTAGTCGCTCTACAAAATCATACTGCTTCTTACGGTCAAAAAGGAAACGTTCAAGCAACTGCCCTGCAGAAATTGTTCTTCCCTTTTTAAGGGGAATGTGATCTCCGTATTCTTTTATAACATCAATTACTTTTTGACCTTCTTTGATATTAATTCCCTTCTGTGTGTAGTAGCCAAACTTCACAGTCTCTCCTACAATCACTTTTCCAGAATCTGGAGCTAGCTCGCCAGTAATCATATTAAGGAAGGTAGTTTTACCAGTTCCATTTTTACCTATAATACCTACGCGCTCTCCAGTTTTAAATACATACTCAAATTGGTCAAGTAGTTTAAGATCTCCAAAAGATTTGCTGATTTTATGAAATTCAAGAATCTTACTTCCCATGCGTTCCATATTAATCTCAAGTTGCACGGTGTGGTCATTGCGACGCTCATGTGCACGAGATTTAATCTCTGCAAAGTCATCTATACGAGACTTTGACTTTGTGGTACGAGCCTTAGGCTGGCGACGCATCCACTCTAGTTCTTTTTTATAAAGTTGCTTTGCTTTTCCAGTCTCTGTCTCCCATGCAGCAATGCGAGCATCTTTATTCTCTAGGTAATAGGCATAATTTCCTTTATAGCTGTAAAGAACGCCACCTTCAAGCTCTACAATCTCATTACATACATTTTCTAGAAAGTAACGGTCGTGCGTCACCATGAATAAGGTGATATTCTCTGAGCGGAAATATTCTTCCAGCCACTCTATCATCTCCAGGTCAAGGTGGTTAGTAGGCTCATCTAGTATGGCTAGATCTGGCTTAGTAAGCATCATTTGAGCGAGTGCAAGACGCTTTTTTTGCCCACCACTAAGGAGCTCAACTTTACGATCCATATCGTTAAGTTTTAACTTGAAAAGGATCTGTTTATATTGAGTTTCAAAATCCCAAGCTTGTGCAACCTCCATGGCGTCAAATGCTTTTTGATACGCATCTGCATCTTCCATATTGAGAAGTGCCTTCTCGTAATTTGCAATGGTTTTAAGAATAGGGTTATCGTGAGCAAATATGGTTTCCTCTACCGTAAGATTAGGATCTAGATCTGGTTCCTGAGGTAGAAACGAAATTACAATTCCCTTTCTACTCACCACTTGACCACTATCTGGAGCTTCTAGTCCAGCGATAATGTTGAGGAGAGAGGTTTTACCTGTTCCATTTTTGGCAACAAAGCCTATTTTTTGATCTTTATTAATACCGAACGCGATGTCTTTAAAAAGATGGTGTTCGCCAAAAGATTTTGATACGTTTTCTACAGAGAGGTAATTCATCAGGAAATAGTGTAGATGCAATACGTTGCACCATTTACGATTAGTTGGTCACAAGGTGCTCAACCAGTTTTTAGTATTATGGGTATGCGTTTACGCTTTCGCGAAAGCAAAAATAACGCTTACAAATAGAAATAACTTGATTTTAAGTCGTTGCGTAGCGTAGATTTTAATTTATTTCTGATAATTTTAAGCTAATAACTAAGCATCCATCTGTGAACGTTTTATTTTTATCGATGAAACGCTATATTTGTGATGCCTAACTTTACATAAATGAGATACCCAATCATACTACTGTTACTCGTAATTATCGCGAGTACAGCATCTTGTGTGCCGCTTAGAGACATCACCTATTTGCGCGAGACAGAGCGTGCTACAGACAGTATTGTATCTCTACAGCAACAGCAACCACCATACCGAGTACAAATAGGCGATATATTGAGTATTCGTTTAAAGGCTTTGGATCAACAATTGGTTGACTTTTTTAATCCATCCAGCAATGGAGGCGTATCCCTTGACGAAGGCTTTTATTATGATGGTTTTGCTATAGATACTCATGGAAATATACGTGTTCCAGAATTGGGTGAAATTAATGTCTTGGGAAGAACAACCGATGAGATAAGAGAAATCATCGAAAAAAGACTCCTAGCCGATTATATAAAAGACGAGGCCGATTTATTTGTCACCGTTAAACTACCAGGAATACGATATACGCTCGTTGGGGAAATAGGAACCTCTGGAACACAAAATGTGCTTGCAGAGAAAGTCTCCATACTAGAAGCAATAGCAAATGCTGGAGGTGTGCCACTTACGGGTGATCTTACAGATGTACTTATTATACGACAATATCCAGGAGGGCAACGTGTACATCATGTGGATCTTACAACTATAGATGTGATGCAATCACCTTACTACTACATACAACCTAATGATATTATAACAGTGAATCCGCTACCTCAAAAAGCTATAGGTATAGGAACTACGGGCTTGCAAGCTTTTACTACCATCTTAGGATTAGTAACGACGCTAGCCTCTGTAATATTACTAGCAACCCGATAAGTGATGGAAGAAGAATTTGACGTACAAAGCTCTGGAGGTTTCTTTGATTTTAAGGGATTCTTGTTTAGGCTCTTAAGTTTCTGGTGGTTGTTTGTGATATCATTGCTTATTGCCTTCTCTATAGCGCATTATATTAACGTGCGTAAAGTGCCTATTTATAGAGAGACGAGTATGATCTCTATAAAAGATGATCAGAATCAGATGTTTGGAGGGAACACAAGTTTGGTTTTTAACTGGGGTGGTACTACAGATAAGGTACAGACAAGCATTATCATGCTTAAATCTAGAACACATGCAGAGCGTGTTGTTCAATACTTACAGTACTACATTAATTACCAAAAACAAGGCAAATATGCCATTGAGGATGTGTATGGTTACACTCCATTTCAATTAAAACTTAATGACTCGTTTCCGCAGTTATATGGAAAAAGAATCACTGTAGTAGACCAAGGAGATGGTAGTATGAGGCTTACCATACCTTTTAGTGGAGGTAACGCTGCATTATTTAATTATAACACGCTTAAACCGTCAACGGTACCTGCACCATCTGCAGATTTTGATCAAGTTTTTGAGTTAGGTGACACCATAGATACTCCATTTTTGAAAGGGCAATTGCTAGCCACAGATGTTTATCCTACCACGGGTCAGGAGTACTTTGTGAGTATGGGTAATTTTAATGGAACCGCAGGAAGATATCGTGGGATGGGAGTTACCCAAACTCCGCGAGGGAGTTCTACTTTAGAATTAAGCCTTGTAGGGACTAATAAGAAACGACTTATAGATTACCTTAATGCGAGTATTGAGGTGCGTACAGAAGAGCAATTGCGCCAGAAGAATCTATTTGCTACAAAAACTATAAAGTATATCGATAGTAGTCTTAAGTCAAGTAATGTCGATTTAGACAAGGCGCTTAATGATCTTAATTCGTTCCAAAATAAAAATAGTGCTATTACACTATCCGGAGGAGCGGAGCAAATAAGTGAAGAACTACAAACGATAGATAATGAAAAAGATGACTTAGCGAGACAACTTGTTTATTATAAACAGTTAGAAGAATATTTAAGAACACGTACAGATTATACAAACGTGCCTGCACCTTCTGTCTCTCTTATTAACGAAGGAAGTATTACTTCTGGGGTGTCAAGTATTATCCAGCTTGCATTACAACGTAGTAATCTTGCATATACAGCAAAGGAAGGTAACCCAGCTTTTAGAGATCTTGATAGACGTATAGATGCAGAGAAAGCTGTCTTGTTTGAAAATATAAGATCCAGTAAATCTCAGATCAATTCGCAAATTTCAAACTTAAATAGAGAAATAGGTCAAGCCGAAAGGAAGCTTAGACAATTTCCAAAAGAAGAACAAGAACTTGCAGAAATTCAACGTCGTTTTACCATAAGTCAAGAAGCGTATAATTTATATACTACAAAACGCAGTGAGGCAGAAATAATAAAAGCCTCAAACGTTTCAGATATCTTATTTATAGACAAAGCAAAAGACGTGGGTAGAGGACCAATAGGTCCAAATACACAACTTAATAAGGTGATGGCAGCCACTTTTGGAACTGCTATTCCTTTAGCCTTGGTGCTGATTATCTTCTTTTTGGATACAAAAATAGGCACTCCTGAAGATGTTAAGAAACGCTCTTCCATTCCTGTACTTGGAGTGATAGGTAAAAGTAAGCGTACGTCTGGACTTGTAGTACGTGATCATCCTCGATCTGCAATGGCAGAAGCTTTTAGAGGCTTGCGTTCTGGACTGCAGTTTATGTACAAGAAGAAAGGAGTTACGGGTGCAAAGACTGTATTAGTAACATCAAGTGTAAGTGGTGAGGGAAAAACATTTACATCTATGAATCTTGCTTCTGTTTTCGCTTTAAGCGAAAAGAAAACAGTGCTTGTAGGACTCGATTTACGTAAGCCTAAAATATTTGATGATTTTGAGCTGGAGAATGATAAAGGAGTAGTTAACTACTTGATAGGAGACGCAACATTAGACGAGGTAAAACAACCTTCAGGTATAGATCATCTAGACGTAATCCTTTCTGGACCTATACCACCTAACCCGTCGGAACTTATTATAAGTGATGCGATGCACGAATTTATTAATAAGCTTAAGGAAGAGTATGACTATATTGTTTTTGATACACCTCCATTGGGTCTTGTTTCTGATGCATTTGAGTTAATGCCTTATGTAGATGCTTCGCTATATATGGTGCGTCAAGGATATACAAAGAAAGACATGCTCGGTCTGGTTACAGATAAGTATGAAAAAGGACAAATAAAACATGTAAGCTTCGTACTCAACTATTTCCAACAAAAGCGTAAGTACGGGTATGGTTATGGCGCAGGTTACGGTTATGGATACGGCTATGGCACGTATAATAATGGGTACCATGAAGAGGAAGGAAGAGGTGGCTTATTAGGTAAATTAGGAAGGTTAATAAGAGGTCGTAAATAGAGGGGGTTTATGGTTGATAAAATGAAAGAGGAGGAAGACTGGCTTTACGAGATTAAACCTAAGGGTAAGTTGATAGACCTGAATCTTAAGGAAATTTGGCGCTATAGGGATTTGCTTGTTCTTTTTGTAAAAAGAGATATTGTAACTGTTTATAAACAAACGATCCTAGGACCTCTATGGTTTATCATACAACCTTTATTTACCAGTGTAGTTTTTACCCTTATTTTTAACGAGGTTGCAGGAATTAGTAATGGTGCAATCCCTAATTTTTTATTCAATCTTACAGGATTGACACTATGGTCTTATTTTAAAGAATCATTAAACGCTACTAGTAATTCCTTTAAAAGTAATGCAGGGATTTTTGGGAAAGTGTATTTTCCTAGGTTTATATCACCAGCCTCTAAGGTAATCTCAGGACTGCTCAAATATGCAATTCAGCTGTTGATCTTGGTTATTTTTTACGTTTATTTTGCATATAACGGCATGGAAGTAAGACCTTCTGTGTATTTCCCACTTGTGATCATCATACTATTGAACATTATCTTACTTGCTATGGGAATAGGTATGGTCTTATCCTCTTTTACTACAAAGTATCGAGACTTATCATTGCTCGTTGGTTTTGGTTTAAATTTATTAATGTACCTCAGTGCAGTGATGTATTCTATGGATGCGGCAAAGGATAAGTTGACAGATTATTACTGGGCAGTAGAGTGGAATCCTATAGCTCATATTATAGAAAGTTACCGCACTTTATGGTTCAATAGTCTAGAAATCCATTGGACCGGACTCTATGTTGGATTTGGATTAGGAATTGTTCTATTTTTTATAGGTCTCATCTTCTTTAATCGCACAGAGAAAACT
Source organism: Dokdonia sp. Dokd-P16 (assembly GCF_003095655.1). Taxonomy (NCBI): domain Bacteria; kingdom Pseudomonadati; phylum Bacteroidota; class Flavobacteriia; order Flavobacteriales; family Flavobacteriaceae; genus Dokdonia; species Dokdonia sp. Dokd-P16. The sequence continues at coordinate 356,978 of NZ_CP029151.1, read as the reverse complement.
TTTATAGATACGGTGTAATGGGAAAAGCCTTAAGACTATATTGGTGGAGCGAGATCTTTATTCAAAAAAGAGATAAAGAAAACTATGGCGATTTACTCGGTAAATATCTTGTAGAAAAAATTTCAGGAAAACCAGTAAAATGGCTGCGTGCAAATAAGTTTTATGTAAAGAATTTGTGGCAACCTGTTTATGTAACTATCGGTAGTATACTAGAACACATTGGTACGCATTGTACGGTTTGGGGCAGTGGTATTATATCTAGAGATGCCCAAGTAGCTGGCGCCACATTTTTAGCTGTTAGAGGTCCGCTTTCGCGAAAGCGTCTTCAAGAACTCCATTACAACTGTCCAGCAGTCTATGGTGATCCAGCGTTACTATTACCCTTGTATTATAATCCAAAAATAGAGAAGAAATACAAATTAGGAATAGTGCCTCATATTAATGATTATGAAGTGGTTAAGGAATGGTACGAAAGCATTGAACAAGTAAAAGTGATTCACTTTAGAACTAATGATGTGGAGCAAACAACAGATGAAATACTGTCGTGTGAAAATATTCTATCTTCCTCTTTACATGGAGTTATTGTGGCACACGCTTATCAAATACCTGCGGTACAAGTGCGTTTTTCAAATAATATCCATGGTGATGGTGTGAAGTATCACGATTATTTTTTATCTGTAGGTTTAAACACCTACACTGCTATGGAATTGTATGAAGCGCAAGCTATAGATGAATCTATAAATTATATTAAAAATCACATAGACGCCTTACCTAGTGCCTCAAAAATTAAATATATACAACAAGGCTTACTGGCTGTTTGTCCTTTTAAAAACACAGCGATATGAGCGATGATTTTTTTTTAAAAGTCTCAAATATATCTAAACAGTACCGTCTAGGTTTAGTAGGTACATGAATTCTTTGTCAATATATAAGCTGTTTTCACCTAAAATTACTAATTATTCACAAACTATTAAATTTCAAAGACCACTGGGAATTATGGGGAAAATTGCAGTAATAGTGCCATGTTTTAATGAAACTGCGCGTTTGGATGTTATTTCTTATCAACAATTTATACTGGGCAACAGTGATTTTCATTTTTATTTTGTGGATGATGGTAGCTCTGATAGAACTTATGAGTTTCTTGTAAATAATTTTGGTGAACTTCATGGTTGTCAGATTTTAAAATCGGTTAGTAATGTTGGAAAAGGTAGGGTTATCCAATATGTTTTGAAGTCAATAAACCTTCAATCTTATTGTTATTTTAGTTTTATTGATGCGGACTTAGAAATACCATTAAATCAATTAATTTCATTGCAGTCTCATTTAGCATTGGTTCCAGACAATAGTTTAGCACTATCATACCGAACTCCAAAAAAAATGGCGAATGTTAATTGGATAAGAAAAACAGGAAGTTTTGTTGTTAAAAAAATTGCTCAGAATATCGTAGGGTTTAAAACTCCTTTAAGAGATACACAATGTGGGTGCAAAATGTTCAATTCACAGTTAGCATTTTTATTCCAAGACGAATTTCTCTCAAGTTGGTTATTTGATATTGAACTAATATTGAGATTCAAAGACAGTGATAATTTTGAGCGATCTAATATCGTAGAAGTAGAACTACTTGAACTAATTTCAAATTCTGGATCAAGTAATATTACCATAAGGACAATCCCAAAGTTGATAATGGATATTTATAAAATTAGTAGATGTTACAAATGACAAAGGTTACTAGAAATTTCTTGTTAATAGGATTAATTATCCTATTAACACCTTTTTTATATATAATTAGATACGCTGAATTGTCTGGAGATGATTTTACCAGAGCGGTTATGGATATCAATGATTTTTCGTTGAACTACTCTGATTGGTTTTTTACTCATAATGGAAGGTTTATTAACGGTATGCTAAGTATTCTGCCACTTTACGGTGGAAATATGTTCAAAGTAATTTTATTAATTAATTTTCTAGCTCTTCCTTTTGTAATTAGAATTTTATTAAAACGTTTTTTCATCTTGAGTGAGATAGATGTAGATAATTCAGTGCTGAATATCTCTACTCTTATATTGACATTTTTAATGATAATACAATTGCCATTACCTGTCGAGTTTTTTTACTGGATTTCATCAATGACGGTTTATTCATTCTCTTTACTCTGTTTTCTATTGTTTATTTATGGTTTATTACGTGTCAAACAAAATATGAAAAATGCTGTTTTGATTGCGGCGCTATTTTCACTATTAGCTATTGGAAATAATGAAATATTTATATTGTTAAATAATTATATAACTTTTGTTTTTATTACACATTTTTATTTGAAGTTCGGTAAATTCAGTGGTAAGTTAGTTATAATTCAAATCGTTAGTCTAGTATCTGGATTATTAGTAATACTAGGACCTGGTTCTAAAAGTAGACAAAGTAATTTTGAAGATGGCGGCAATATCTTAGGGTCTATTATTTTGTCATTAAAGAATACAGTCTCTCTTATAATGAATCAATTCCTAAATCTTGGGGATATTTTAGTTCTACTAATGATTATATTTTTATCAATACTTATCGTGTATTCTAATCGAAGCAATAATTTGATGAGATCTATTAATATCATTAAATTAGGTTCGATTAGTGTTGGAGCAATATTTCTTATAATATTAACGCCTAATTACGCGATGGGGGGTATATCTTACAACGAAGGGAGGCTAGGAAACCTAATTCAGATTTTATTGCTATTGATTTTTTTTGTTAATATTTTGAATTTGTGTATTAGGAAAAAGAATTCTTTTTCATTTTTTTTAAAAAAGACTGAAATTCTTTATTTCGTTATTTCAATGGCATTAATATTAAATGTTTTAATTTCAGATAATTATTTAAATCTATTTGAAGATTTTAGAAATTCGTCCTTTCACAAACAAGAAATTGGATTGATTAATAGAGTTGAAAATTTGAAACATACTAATGAAAGTAATATTCTTCTTAAGAAAAGATATAAATCAAAAACTTTAGATTACGAAGAACTTACTGGGAATAAGGAGCATTGGTACAATAGAAGTTATACTTTTTTTCTTAATTCTAAATACAATTTGTCACTTGAAAGTATAATAGTTGTTAAAGAGAATAACAAATGAATCATACCATCCTCAAGGTTGAAAATATATCTAAACAATACCGTCTAGGCTTAGTAGGTACGGGAACTTTAACCCATGATTTAAATAGGTTCTGGCATAAAATACGAGGTAAAGAAGATCCTTATTTACAAATAGGTGCTGTAAATGATCGTAGCGCTAATGCTAGTTCAGATTATGTCTGGGCATTGCAAGACATTAATTTTGAAGTGAAGCGTGGAGAGATTCTTGGAATTATAGGTAAAAACGGCGCTGGTAAATCTACACTATTAAAAATCCTTTCTAGAGTAACGAGTCCTACTACGGGTAGTATAAAGACTAAAGGTCGTATAGCCAGTTTACTAGAAGTAGGAACAGGAATGCATCCAGAACTTACCGGTAGAGAAAATATTTACTTGAACGGTGCAATTTTAGGAATGAATAAAACAGAGATCTCTAGTAAGATCGATGAGATTATAGAATTCTCAGGTTGTCAAATGTATATTGATACACCAGTAAAAAGGTACTCTAGCGGTATGCGTGTACGATTAGGATTTGCTGTAGCGGCATTCTTAGAGCCAGATATTCTTGTGGTAGATGAGGTGCTTGCTGTAGGTGATGCTGAGTTTCAGAAAAAGGCTATTGGTAAGATGCAGGATATTTCTAGTACTAGTGGTAGGACGGTGCTGTTTGTGAGTCATAATATGGCTTCCATTAATGACCTTTGTACACGATGTATTGTTCTAGAAAATGGAAGTGTAAAATTTGATGGAAATACAGCTTTAGCCATAGACCAATATTTATCAATTAATAATGAATCTGAACAAAATTCAATTTACATAAATCCACAGCCTAATACAGAGGCCGATATTTTAAAGGTTTCCGTTTTAAAAAATGATAAACCCAATTGTAACTTTGGTTTCGATGACGAAATAAATGTAAAAATTGAGTTTTCAATAACAGAGAACCTTAAGAAATCTTTTATTGGAATACGCGTTGTTAATTTCAAAAACGTTAATATTTTCAGCTCAGAAAAGAGTTTGTCAGAATTTGAAAAAGGGACGCATAGCTTAACAGTTAAGATACCCTCAGAATTTCTAGTACCTAATTTTTATTATATAAATATAGGCTATCACGTGCCAAATGTTCATTTGATCAATTATACTGAACATGCTGTAGAATTTCATATTGAAGAAACGGGCTCAGATTTAAGTCAATTTGCTGGGAAAGATTTTGGTTGCGTCATGGTGGATTGTGAATGGTATTGAAATGAACATGACAGTATCATTCGTAACATATATAATAGCCTAAATTTTACAAGAGGTTTAACAATAAAGAACTTTCATGAATAAAATAGTCAAACGTTTTTTTAATAAATTAAAATCAGTTTCAAAAGCTATTATAAGTTCCAACAGCAGTACGCCAAATTCTTACAACCCTATCGAAGTTTATAAATCAAACGGAATGATTCCATGGAGTGAAGGGTATGTTGAATTTAAAGAAAGTCAAATAGTCCAATCCATAAATAGCAAAGACTTAATTGAGCAAATGCAGCTCAAAAGTTTACCTAGTGGTTATGGCTATAAGTTGGATGAAAGAATCGTTGAGTATTTATGGATATGGTCCAATCTAAACTTTAATGATTGTAAAATATTAGACGCTGGTTCTACTCTGAATTTCAAATTTTTAGTTGACAATAGTGTTGTTGACTCTAATGATTTGTACATATATACTTTCGCTCCTGAAAGTTATTCATTTACCAATAAAGGGGTTTCTTATGTTTATGGAGATTTAAGAGATATTCCTTTCAAAAAAAACTTTTTTGATTGTATCATATCTCAATCAACCATCGAGCACATAGGTATGGATAATTCCATATATGGTTACGATATTGTGGACGATGAGAAATCAGAACAAAAATCCTATGACTACTTAAAGGTTATTGATGAAATGATAAGGGTTTTAAAACCTAATGGCACTTTGTTAATTACTTTTCCTTATGGAAAATTTGAAAACCATGGTTTTTTTCAGCAATTTGATGAAGAAATGCTCGATAAGATAACTGAGATTCTCCATAAATCAGGTCAAGCCGAATATGAATATTTTAAATACGAAAAAACAGGTTGGAGCTTTGCAAACCAAGAAGAACTAATAGATTACAAATCTTATAATCCTCATACAGGAAAAGGAAAAGGTACAGATGGTGCTGCTCATTGTAGAAGTATTTGCTGTATTAAGTTTAAAAAAAGTGCCTTTTAAAATGACTTGGGAAGAAACCATAGCTTTTATCAGGACAAAGCCTGAGTATCAAGACCTCGTGACGAAAGCCTATTTTCATGAAGATTTAGAATTCAACATAAATAACTTTGGTAAAAGCAAAGAGTTTGAAGAAACACTAGCGATTATAAAAGAGTATGCTCCGGATGCAAATAGCATTCTTGATATAGGTTGCGGTAATGGGATAAGCTCTATAAATTTTGCTTTAAAAGAATATCAAGTCACCGCCGTAGAGCCAGATTCAAGCACTACCGTAGGTGCCGGAGCGATAAGAACAATGAAAGCACGACTCAATCTCAATAATATCAAGGTTTATGAGGCATTTGCAGAAGATATAAAATTTGAGGATAACAGTTTTGATATTGTTTATGTGAGACAAGCGGTACATCACTCCAATGATTTGAATAAATTCATAGGTGAGTGCTTAAGAGTTCTCAAACCTGGTGGCTTGTTGTTTACCATAAGAGACCATGTTATCTTCAATGAGAGTGACAAAAAATGGTTTTTAAAATCTCATCCCTTGCAAAAATATTATGGTGGTGAGAATGCTTACACTAGTTTGCAATACAGAACAGCCATGACTCGAGCTGGAGGAATTATCGAAAAAGAATTAAAATACTACGATAGTATAATTAATTATTTTCCAGAAACACAGCAGTCACTTGATAGAAAAGTAGAAGAAGAAGAAAAACGTATAAGAAAAAAGCTAGCAGATAAGTTAGGATTTATAGGAGCGACTGGTTTCATGTTTCATATTTATAAAATGATGTTTAACTTCCATCCTTTAAATGAAGAAAAGATTCCTGGACGTATGTATAGTTATATAGTATTAAAACAATGAAAATCTTAATAATAGGTTCAAAAGGTTTTATAGGTTCTCATTGTGTGGACTATTTTTCTTCATTTGCTCAAGTTTTTGAATGTGATGTTGTTACCGACTATGATAATGCAAATTACTTCTTAATCGACACTGTAAATGCTGATTATAAATCTTGTTTTGATAATCATAACTATGATTTGTGTATCAACTGTTCTGGTGCAGCTAGCGTTCCGGACTCTGTAAAACAACCTTTAAGAGATTTTAATCTCAATGTGTTAAACGTCTTTAAAATTTTAGATGCTATAAGGCAGCTAAATCCTTCATGTAAATTTATCAATTTAAGTAGTGCTGCGGTTTACGGCAATCCTTTATCGCTGCCAGTGGTAGAATCTCAAAATTTAAATCCAGTTTCGCCATATGGTTATCATAAAGATATGGCTGAAAATATTTGTAGAGAATTTCATAAGTTATATGATTTAAATACTTGCTCAGTTCGTGTTTTCTCTGCTTACGGTCCTGGTTTAAAAAAGCAATTATTTTGGGATTTATATAAAAAATCAATAGATAAAGATGAAGTAGAGTTATTCGGTACAGGAAATGAAACGAGAGATTTTATATATGTTACTGATTTAGTCCATGCTTTGAAATTAATTGCTACTGGACATTCTTTTAATGGAGAATCACTTAATCTAGGAACAGGAATAGAAACTTCTATTGAAGATGTGGTAACTACTTTTTATAAAGAATTAAACTATACAGGAAAGATAAAGTTCAAAGGAACAAATAGAATAGGTGACCCTATCAACTGGGTTGCTCAAATTAATAAAATAGCCGATTTGGGTTTTCAACCTCAAGTTTCCTTATCTCAAGGCTTACATAAATACACAGAATGGCTCAAAGAGTAAAAGTAGGCTTAATATATTCCTATGACGAAAATTGGATAGGTGGTACTTATTATATTTTAAATTTAATACATGCACTTCAAACTTTAGAAGAAAAAGATAAGCCAGAGATTACAATTTTCACAGATAATCAGGAGCGATTTGAAGAATTAAAACATATTACTAAGTATTCTTACCTGAAGTTTGAAAATTTTAATTTGCGATTAAATCGTTTTCAAACTTTTAGTAATCGAGTCTCAAAAAAAATATTCAAGCGTAATATTTTCAATACATCAAATTTGAAAAATGCTACAGTTGATGTATTATACCCTAGTCCTTTAAATATCAATTTTTTTCATAAAATAAAACATATTGCTTGGATTCCAGATTTTCAAGAAATCCATCTGCCAGATTTGTTTTCAAGTGAAGAAATAAAAAACAGGTACAAAAGCCATCAAAATGTAGCTAGAAATGCAGACTATGTCGTATTCAGCAGTGAGGATGCGCAAAAAGATTTTAAAAACTTATTTCCCAAGGCAACTTGTCATACTTTTGTTCTCAAATTTGCAGTTACACATCCTTCAATAGAACAATTGTCTTTTAAAAATATCCAGTATAGATATAAGTTGGATAGACCCTATTTTTTTTCGCCTAATCAATTTTGGACTCATAAAAACCATATTGTTATTATTGAGGCGCTTAAGATAGCTATCGAAAAAAGACCTGAACTATTAATTGTTTTCTCAGGAAAAGAATTTGATAATAGAACATCTGGTCATGTAGAAAAGCTTAAAAATCTGGTAGCCTCATATAAACTGGAAAATAATGTATGTTTCTTAGGATTTATACCCAGAGAAGATCAACTTTTAATATTAAGAAATGCCATAGCCATTATCCAGCCATCTTTGTTTGAAGGTTGGAGTACTGTTGTAGAGGATACTAAGGCACAAGGAAATTCTTTGATTCTTTCAGATATAGATGTGCATCGTGAACAAGTAAAAAATAATGTAACCTTTTTTAACCCAGAACAAGCCGATGAGTTAGCCGAAATAATTATTCAGGATAAGCGTGGTTTTAAAAGTAAAGAAATACTCGATTATAGTGCGGTTGTTAAAACTTTTGCAAAGGACTTTATGGAGTTAGTTTTTAAAGCAAGTACTTATTAAAATTATAGAAAGATGAGTACGCGTGGCTATGCTAAAATTTCCATCATCACTCCATGCTATAATTCAGTGGAGTTTATAGAGCAAACCATCCTTTCTGTAATTAATCAGGATTACCTCAATCTTGAATATATTATTGTAGATGGTGGTAGCATAGATGGAACTTTGGATATTGTTAAAAAATATGATGCTCATATTACCCATTTGATAAGCGAGCCAGATAGTGGTATGTATGATGCTTTAAATAAAGGCTTTCAATTATCTACAGGACAAATTATGACTTGGATCAATAGTGATGATATGTTGCTTCCAAATGCTCTTAAAAATATGAGCGAATTATTTACAGATTTACCTCAGGTAAATTGGATTCATGGATTAAACAGTTTTATAAACCTTAATGGAAAGGTAATAAGTCAAAATGAGCCTAAAAAATTTAGTTTTGTAAAGTACTTAAATCGAGATTACCAATTTATCCAGCAAGAGTCTACATTTTGGAGAAGACCATTATGGGAAAAGTCTGGAAGTAGAATTAATACCTCATTGAAATATGCAGGAGACTTTGAGCTATGGTTTCGTTTTTTTCAGCATGAAACGATTTTTACAACTCATAAAGCTATTGGTGCTTGGCGCAAAAGAGAAGGACAGTTGTCAGATCTTCACATGAATGCATATCTTAAGGAATGTGATGACATTATTTCAAATTATACCAAAACATGGCAGCAAAAAAAGAATATTCTGATATTAAAACTACTCTATTGGTTGATGAATTCATTAGAAAAAAAAGAGTTGCCTTTTCATTTTATTAAAAAAAGAATAAAGCATATTGAAAATGAACCTGCTACCCAAATTATTTTTTCTAAAGAACTCAATCGTTATATTTTAAATTAATAGTGTATTAAACAATACAATATGAAACTCTCCATAATTACTATCAATTATAACGACGTCATTGGACTGGAGCGCACTATAAAAAGTGTTCTAGAGCAAACGGCAAGCGATTATGAGTACATCATTATTGATGGTAATAGCACAGATGGTAGTAAAGAAATTATAGCAAAGTACACACATCATTTTAGTTATAATTCAAGTGAGCCAGATCATGGCGTTTATGATGCTATGAACAAAGGAATTAAAAATGCTACTGGAGATTACTTATTGTTTTTAAATAGTGGAGATACTTTATTTAATCCTGAGGTCATAGAAAAAGTGTTGCCTCACCTTAGAAGTGAGCACGACCTTATTTATGGAGATCTTTATATGGTACCTACAAACCAGCCTAGTTTTAAACACACCTATCCTAAATCATTAGATTTCACCTTTTTTAAACAGACTTCTTTAGGTCATCCAGCTACATTTATTAAGAAAGAATTGTTTGAAAAGCACGGCAACTATCGAACAGACTTACATATCGTGTCGGACTGGGCGTTCTTCTTAAAGGTGATTTGTGTAGGACAGGCAACCTATAAAAAGATAGATCTAGTCGTCTCTAACTTTTATGAAGGCGGCATCTCTACCACAGCAAACAATAAAGCAAAACATAAAGCTGAAATTAAAAAAGTGCTCCTAGAACATTACGGACTTTATAACTCGAGTTTTGATGCGTTGCTTTTAACAAGTCAGGAAAACGATCGCATATTTGGACAAGTGAATCCGCAGTTACAGTTGGTAACCACAAATCAGTATTTGCTTAAAATCTTAAATAAAATTATCGCTTTTATGGCGTGGATTTTAAAAAAGAAAAGGTCTTAAATCAAATAATGGATAGGATGAAAAAGGATAGTAGTATTCTGCTTTCGCGAAAGCAAAACAATAACCATCACTAACATTACTAAACATTAAAAGTTTAATTTTGCCTCATGCTTGTATCTGCTATTATTCCATGTTTTAATGCGCAATCTACTGTAGCAAGAGCTATAGAGAGTGTGCTGAAACAAAGCGTTTCTGTAGACGAGATTATAGTCATAAATGATGGGTCTACTGATAATTCCTTAGAAGTAATTACCCAACTGCATAAAGATTACGAGCAGATAATCGTAATAGATCAGAAGAATCAAGGAGTTTGCGTGGCTAGAAATAATGGAATTAAAAAAGCATTAGGAATTTACATACTCACGCTAGACAGTGATGATTTTTTTGAACCGACCTTTGTAGAAAAAGCACTTAAAAAGTTTGAAGAAGATAATAATTATGGTGCTGTAATGTGCGGTTATGTACGTGTGGTGCATGGTAAGAAAATCATGCCTTATATTCCTAATGAAATATCGTTTAAATCATGCCTATTGAACAATGGCGCACTAGCCTGTCTGTTATTTAAAAAAGCAGCTTTAATAGAAGCAGGACTGTATGACGCCTCTATGAAAGATGGCTATGAAGACTGGGATCTAAACATAAGAGTATTAAAAAATGGTTATCAGTATGGAATCGTGAGAGAAGTCTTGTTCAATTATGTGGATAGCGAGCAATCTAGAAATGATGTAGCTACTGAAAAGAATATCAAATTAAGAATGCAACTATTTCACAAATACCGTGAGGATTATGAACTGCACCAGGAATATTTTTTTAAGGAGTTCATCAAGGAAAATAACAGACTCGTAAAAGAAAATAAGCGCATTAAAAACAGTACTTCTTTTAAATGGAGTCATGCGATAATTACGAACGTAGAAAAAATTAAGAATATATTTAAGTCCAATTAAACAGCCTCTATGATTTCTATAATTATTGCTACCTATAATCGAGCAGCATATATCATTGAAACACTTATTTCCATAAAAAATCAAACCTATTCTGATTTTGAATGTATCATCATAGATGACGGCTCTACAGATCATACGGACGAGCTCGTAACAGCATTTGTAAAAAATGATGATCGATTCACCTATGTGCTAAGACCTGATACGGTTCTTAAAGGTGCAAATCATTCTAGAAACTATGGATATACACTATCAAATGGCGATTACGTAAAGTTTTTTGACAGTGATGACGTGATGTTACCAGAGCATCTGGAAATAAGCATGAAAGTCTTGCTAGAAGGCAAGTATGACTTTGTCGTAGGTGACTGTATAAATTTTGACACGACCGGTTTGCTGGATAGACCCTATGAAATTGATAGAGAAACGGCTGTTTTATCGGCCATGAATTTTGCTCAATTTACCACCGGATGGATTACCAATGATCTATTAGTAAAACGTGAATTTGCAGACCACTTGGAATTTAGGGGAAGCATAAGAGACCAAGCAAGTGAATACCAGTATAATATCAAACTCATGTTATTAACTCAAAATGGCTTTCTTATAAATCAAATTCTTTCTCATAGAAGAATTCATGATGATGGTTTTGTGGTAAAAGCAAGAAAGGACTTAGTAAGATTTGATCAAATGAATGCAGAGTTATATTATGTCACGGCAGTATATATTGAAGATATTGCTCCCGATGATGTAATGAAGTGGCTGTTATCCAGTCATGTGAAACTTAATCAGAAATTAACCTTAATTAAAAAAACACCAGAATACATGAGTGGTGCTACTAGATTACTTGTAAAGTATTTTGGTATGAAAGGATACCTGTATCCGCTAGCGATGCGATTGAGTAAAGATACAGGTAAAGGTTATCAACTAATCAAGTATATTCGTTCCTAAGAAAAATAGAATCTCTTATAGTTTGAAAGAACCAGCTCCAGTTGATATTACCGTAATCATTCCATGTTATAATGATGGGATATACATTAATGACGCTGTGAATTCTGTACTGCATCAAAGTCTATTACCGGAAAAAATTATAATCATTGATGATGGGTCTGATGAAGATACATTGCAGATTTTGAAAAAAATTCAATCGCCTCTCGTTCAAATAATATATCAAGAAAACACAGGCGTTTGTGGTGCAAGAAACCGGGCTATAAAAGAAGCTACAACAAGCCTTATCCTTACTCTAGATGCTGACGATTATTTTGAACAGACTTTTATAGAAAAGGCTTATCAGGTGATTTCTACTCAAGAAAAAATAGGCGTTGTGTGTAGTTATTATGAAGGTTTTAGAACAAATGGTGCTCTTACTGCTGTGATAAAGCCGCTTGGTGGCCAAGTTCATAATTTCTTAGTTCAAAATAATGGGGTAGCATCGGCACTTTTTAGAAAATCTTGTTGGGAAGCAGTAAATGGGTATGATGTAAGTTTTGATAAAGGTTATGAAGATTGGGATTTCTGGATTTCTATTTTGAAAAATGACTGGGAAATGCATGTAATTCCTGAGTTACTCTTTAAATACAGAATTAAAGATAAGTCTCGTGATCAAATCGCTGTAGCTCTTTATAATAAGGAATTGAAAATGAAAATCTATGATAAACATAAAGACGTTTACCTAGAGTACATCGATAGAGTATATGCACAATTGATTTTCAAGAATCAAGAATCAATGAAAAATATTGTAAAATTAAAAAACAGTAAAGAGTATGTATTAGGGAATTTTATATTGAGTCCATTAAAGTATTTTAAAAATAAGTTGAACTCGTAATATGTCTAAGTTAAGCCCAAAAATAACGGTTGTTGTTCCTTGTTATAATCAAGCGAACTTTTTAGATGAAGCTTTAGAGTCAGTCTTAAATCAAACGTTCAAATATTGGGAATGTATCATTGTTAATGATGGAAGCACAGATGATACTGAGGCTATTGCAAATAAATGGGTTAGAAAAGATACGAGATTCTCTTATGTCTTTAAGGAAAATGGTGGTTTGTCTAGCGCTAGGAATAAAGGTATAGAACTAAGTAATTGTGATTATATTTTACCATTTGATTCTGATGATAGGTTACATTTGGAGTTCCTAGAAAAGGCAATGGATGTTTTAAAAAATAATCAAAATGTAGAGGTCTTAACAACAGGAGTTCAGCATTTTGGAGCAAAAAATAATGTATTGCAACTACCTAAATACTCTTTTGAAAGGTTGCTAATTAATAACTGCTTTATAGCTTGTTCTATTTTCAAAAAATCAACTTTTGAAAGAGTTGGAGGTTATGATGAGAATTTGAAGTCTTTTGAAGATTGGGAATTTTGGATAAGAGCCTTAAAGGATGGTGGTGCACATTGTGAAATTAATGAAGTACTCTATTATTATAGAAAACATAAAAGTGATTCATTATCAAACCGCTTTCGTCAAGACAATCAATTTTATGAATCTCTATATGATTATGTCTACAAAAAGCATATAAATTTATATGATAAATATTTTCCTAATTTTATTTTACTTTATGATGATTATGTGAATCAAGTGAAGTTTGTGCAAAAAGTAAAAGGAACCTTTATTTTTAAAATATATCATTCCTTAAAAAGTTTATTTAAAAGATAATTCATGACTGGTGATTTTAAAAATAAAGTAAAAGGGAAGCTGAATGACATCATAGGGAAAAAGTTGAATATAAGTTTTGCTAGGTCTGGTGATGATATTCAGCTTATCAAGCTTATCAATAAAAGTACGCCAGGGGTGTATGTGGATATCGGTTCCTGGCATCCTAAACTAGCTTCTAATACTTATTACTTTTATTTAAGAAATTGGAAAGGCATTTGTATCGACCCTAATCCAGAATTAATAAGGCTGTATGATTCAATGCGGCCTAAAGATATTTTTATTAACGCAGGTGTAGGAAGTTCTTCAAAAAGTCTTGAATACTATATGTTTCAAGAAAGCTCAATGAATACCTTTAGTTCTGATTTTATTCAAAAAAACAGACTAGAAGCTAAAATAGTTAATACGTTAAAAGTTCCCGTTTTAAGTCTGAAGGAAATCTTAGACAAGCATATCTCTCCTTCAGATCGCCTAGATTTTTTTGATATAGACGTTGAAGGGTTTGACTTAGATGTTTTAAAATCAAATGACTGGGATTTATATAGACCAAAGATTATCGTCATTGAGTCAGATGTATCCATTGAGATGGATATTGAATCAGATATAGTTACATATTTAAAATCCGTTAATTATAGACTATTGGGTAAATCTATTATAAAAGGTAATCTTGGAAATTTATTTTTAATTTCAAATTAGAGTGAGAGCAGGTAAAAACGTGTCAAAGGAGAAATTAATCGATTTAGGTTCTTGTATGCATAGAGTTATAATACCACTTTATGTGCCTCATGAAATGGATTATTATAAAGATGCCTATGAAGTTTTCCTTCTGTGTCTCAAATCCTTAAGAATAACTTCCAATTCTAATATTAAAATATCTGTTATTAGCAATGGTTCTTGTGATATAGTAAATACAAGGTTGCTAGAATTATACCACTTAAAAGAGATCAATGAACTTATTATCGAAAGAGACAGTATAGGTAAATTAAACAGTATTCTTAAAGTTCTAAGAACTTGTACTGAGCCATACGTAACAGTTTCCGACGCTGATATTTTATTTAGTAATGATTGGGAAAACCAAGTGCTCAAAGTATTTAAGGAATTCCCCAAAGCAGCTGCCGTAAGTCCTATGCCTGTATTTAGAACTCAAAATCACCATACCTCAAATATTTTATTTGATTACCTATTTTCAAAAAATATGCGATTCACTAAGGTGAAAAATCCAGAAGCCTTAACCTTATTTGCAAAAAGTATAGGCTGGCCTAGACTAGATAATCACTGGAAAGATGTGATATTGACCATTTCGTCAAACTCAAATGTTAGAGCTGTCGTGGGGTGTAATCATAGTGTTGTTACGTATAATAGAAGTATTTTCAAAAAAATACCAGACGCAAATTCTAAATTTCAATTAGGTGGTGATAGTGAAGGTAATTACCTAGATAAGCCTGCATTGTATTTTGATGGTTATAGATTATCCACAGAGGATAATTTTGCATTTCATATGGGGAATTTTAAAGAAGAATGGATGACAGATGCTTTTAAAAACCTTAAAAGTGTTACTAAAACTAAAATATCTCACGTATGTGAACCTCTTAAAGAAAAAGTATTTCTAAACTTTTTAAAAAATTATCTTTTCAAGAAAATAATGTCTTTTCCTACCTTAAGAAAGTTCATTTTTGCATCAAAGGGTTTGTCTATAAACCGGTTGGATCTGTTTTAAAATTTTAAATATATGATATCTATAGTCATACGTAATAAGAATCAAGAAGTAGCACTAGAGTTTTTACTTAAAAACCTTAGAGAGCGTTACAATGATGATATAGCAGAGATTGTAGTTATAGACAACCTGTCTACAGACAGAAGTGAAGAAATCACTAACAAATATAACGCACGCTTTGAAACCATTGAGAAATTTAGTTATGGTGGCAGTGCTAATTTTGCTGCACAAAAAGCAACTCATGATATTGTCGTGATTTTTAGCGCACATTCTTACCCAGTCAGTCACGACTTTTTTCAGTTGATTCAAAAGAAATTTGATGAAAATGATAACCTCGCTGGACTGCGATGCCTGCACAACTCAAATGACTACAAAAATTATATCAATCAAGTAAAAGCAAAGGATGATCCTAACAAGTCAGGCTTAATATTTTCAGGATCTGCTTTTAATAAAAAGGTCTGGAGAGAACATCCTTTTAAAGCAGATGTGGCCACTTTTGAGGATAAGGAATGGTCTAAAAGAGTCCTTGAAAAAGGATATGAAATCGATTTTGTTCCTTCTATCTTTAACTATCAAATTAAAAGGTCAAAGGCGCAATTGTTCTTTAGGTTTAAAAACGACGTGATAGGTAATTATCAATTATGGCACGAGGATATAGCATTCCTGTCTGCCTCTAAAGGTCTAATAATGAATTTTTACCGAGCTATAAAAAATATGTTTGTAGATTTATTTTATGCGGTTAAGAGATACATATATGTTATTTCTTTTATCATTAATAAGCCAGAAAAATTTAATTAATGAATTAAACTTCTTAAGCTATATGACACAATGTTATGTAATTAGATTCAGATATAATAAGAAGTATTTAATATATGTCTAATAGCCTTACCATAGTAATACCTAATCGCAATCGTGACCTTAAAACGGTTCGACGCAGCGTGAATTCTATTATCCCACAACTTAATGAGTCTACGCATCTAGTAGTAGTAGATTACGGCAGTGAACTGTCCTATCAAGTAGAGCTGGAACAGTTACTGAAAACATTTGATCAAGTAGAGCTTATTAAATGTCCTACACAAGGTCAACTATGGAATAAGTCGAGATGCATCAATATTGTACTCCAATCTTGTAAGACCACTCATTTAATGGTTTCTGACATGGATATGTTATGGCATCCTGAATTTGTAAAAAAGGAAGTAGAACCGCTTTCACTAAATGAGTCAGTTTATTTTACAGTAGGTGTGATAACCCAAGAAGAAAGTAAGCAGGATAAAACTTTTGAAGATTATAAAGTTAAATTCCAAACAAACAATGAAGCGACAGGAATTTCTATTTTTCCTACTGCACATTTAAAATTCATCAATGGTTTTGATGAGTATTATCATGGTTGGGGAAGTGAGGATACCGATGTTCATGTTCGTTTGAAAAATGCAGGTTATAAAGTCCGCTTCCACAAAAGCGATATTTTTTTCAAACACCAGTGGCATCCAAAAGCTTATCGTAGTATCAAGAGTAAATATCCTTATCATACATTACAAGAGCGTACCAATGCTTCTTATTTAAATCGAACTATTAAATTAAATAGAATAAGGAGCAATAGGAAATTTGAGATGGGGAAAATTCCAGCTGAATTAAATAAATCTGATTTAAAAGTTATTACAGTATTGTCTCTTGAGAATGAACTTAAAGCGTTGCTATATCAATTCTCAGAATTATCAGGTAATTACCTTTTAAGGATAGATTGTAATTCAACATTTTCATTTAAGAAAATAATTAAAAAATTAATTAGAAATAATTTACCTAAAACTCTACCACTAGAAAATGTAAATAATCTAGTTTTAGAATGGATTATCAATAATTCAAGAAACTCCAGCTATAGCTATAAAATTGAAGATCAAATTATTCTTTTAAAAATAAACTTAAAATGATTAAACATCAATCAATTAAGTCTATTATACTAAATTTTGAAAATAAATATCCAGTCTCCAAATGGAATATCAATGGTATAGATATATGGCCTAACATAAGGTTTAAGCTTTACTTTCATCTTTTAAATCATTTAGAAGAAGAAAATAATAGTAATGTTTCGAAAGCAGAATCAACTCATAAAAAAAAGCCTTTCAATAAATCTATATTACGTTTAATTCAAATTAGTTCTCTTTTAAAATATTACAAATTTAAAGCTACTCTTAAAGATGTAGATTATCTATTTATGGGACTTAAGATGCATAGGGTTTCCTTTGAAAGAAAATGGTATAATCGCTTTTTTGATCCGATTATAGACACGTATAAAACGGAATTGAGATTTATGCATTTCGAGATAGATAAATTGGTGCAGCCTATTAATAATACCTCTATTAGTTACTCATTACCTGAGCTTTTACAATCATATTCATTATGTAAAACTGTAAAGGGCAAGTTCAGAAAATCAGAAAACACCACAGCACAAATTAATGTTTTAGAGTTTGAAGAGTTTTATGAAGAAATATCTCGTATGCCTTGGAATTCAAAAGAGTTAAAAATGGACCTTAATTACTGGATAAATTGGGTAATTAAGGTAAGCAGTAAAAAGATTTTTTTTATAAACTATTTTAACAAGGCCAAAGTTAAAGGTGTCGTAATTGCTAGCTATTACGGTTATGAAGATACCGCAGCAGCTATTCTAGCAGCAAAGGAGTTGAATATTCCGGTAGCTGATTATCAACATGGACCACAGACTAAAGTTCATATGGCATATGCAGCATGGTCCTCATTACCTGAAAATGGCTATAATACAATGCCTACCCATTACTGGTGCTGGGATGATAAGTCTAGTAATACTATTAATAAATGGCATAGCGGCTATAGAGCAATACCGCTAGGGAATACTTGGCTACAGTATACACTTTCCAATAAAGTCAAGAAGACAAAAAAGTATATTATGTATTCTTTGCAAGTAGTAAATGCACACAATATCAAGTATTTTTTTACAGAATCAATCTTAGATTTGATGCGCTCAACATCAATAGAATGGAAAATAAGAATTCATCCTAGATCTGTATTTAAAATAGAAGAAATTGAGGCCTTTTTAACGAAAGAACAAATATCTGTTAATAATTATCATCTAGAAATGGCTCACAATAAATCGATGTTAGAAAGTTTATATGAATCAAAGATTCATATAACTAACTTTTCCGGATGTCTTATTGAAGCATATCAATTAGGAGTACCAAGTATAATTATAGATCAAATTGGTTTAGAATTTTACAAGGACTATGTTGATCTCAAAAAAGTGGTATTTAAGGATAAATATGACAATGATTTTAAAGCTTTCTATTTGAATTTTTTAAATAATTCAAAACATTATAATAGTATTACAGACTCTGAAATAAAGAGTCCGAAACACTTATTTGATTTAAATAATTGAAAAAAATGAAAATCCTGCTAGTTTCCATGAACTCTATACACTTTCGTCGCTGGTCAGACCAGTTGCGAGATAGTGGTCATGATGTATACTGGTTTGATATACTAGATCAAGGTTATGCACCATCCATGAGCTGGATGACGCAAGTCACAGGATGGAAAAAAGGGTTTTTTAAGAAAAGAGGGCGTACGTTTATAAAAAATAAATTCCCTCAATTATATAAGATTCTAGTTCGAAGATATGATCATTCTACTGAGGATGCTTTTGCGAAAGCACTGAGAGAAATTGAGCCAGATGTTGTTCATAGTTTTGCATTGTATATAAGTGCATCACCTATACTTTCTGTCATGCTTAATAACAAAATCCCATGGATATACTCATCTTGGGGAAGTGACTTATATTATTATAAAAACAAACCAGAGTACCTAAAAAGCATTCAAGCCGTGTTGCCTCGTGTAAATTATATGTTTGCAGACTGTGCTCGCGATCAAAATATTGCTAATAAGTTAGGTTTTACAGGAGAACATTTAGGCGTTTTTCCAGGAGGAGGAGGATTTGATTTAGAGCTATTTGAAAAATATAAAATACCTTTTCAAACTCGAAAGATTATTGCTGTAAAAGGAAATCAAAATAGATCTGGTAGAGCCATTCCTGTTTTAAAGGCACTTGAGCAAATTTCAGCCCATTTAAAAGATTTTGAAGTAGTAGTTTTTGGCGTTGAAAATACTGAGGTAGTTAAATTTCAAGAAAGCAAGATTCCTAATATCACTGTTCAAGGACTTATAAGTCATAAGCAGTTGATAGAGTTATTCTGTAAAAGTGCTATCTATATTGGTAATTCAAACAGTGATGGAATGCCTAATACATTATTAGAAGCAATTTGTGCAGGAGCATTTCCTATACAATCTAATCCTGGTGGCGCTACCGCCGAAATTATAGAGGATGGATTGAATGGCTTTCTCATAGAAGATTGTGAAGATGTCCATCATATTCAAGAATTAATTTCGAAAGCGATTAATAACCAAGAGCTCTTAAAAAGTGGCATGGCATATAATACGTTGAATATTTTGCCTACACTTAGTCGTCACTTAATTACTAAGCAAGTTGTTAAAGCTTATAATGTAATTAATCGTTAATTATTTTAACAAGTTGTCGGCTCTTATCCTTAAATTTGACTACAACCCAACTACAATGAAAAGCATCGGTTTTATACCCCTGCGCAAAGGCTCAAAAGGCATTCCAGGTAAAAATAAAAAGAAACTCCTAGGTCGCCCGCTATTTTGCTGGGTGCTGGGTGAAGCTATCGCTTCACAGCTAGCTACCACTTATATCTTTACAGATGATGAGGATATCATCGCTTTTGTAGAAAAAGAATATCACTGGACAGATAAAGTAAAAGCCGTAAAACGTAGTGAAGAGAGTGCTACTGATACCGCATCTACAGAAATGGGGATGCAGGAGTTTGTAGCTGATTTAAAAGAAGATTTTGATGTGCTCTGTTTACTTCAAGCAACATCACCTTTTACAACTTCAGCAGATATTAATGCTTGTTTAGATGCCGTGGCGTCAGGTACTGATAATGATTCGGCTCTTACGGTGGTAAATACACACCGATTTACTTGGAATGCAGATGGCACACCTCAAAATTATGATGTGTTTAGCAGACCTCGTAGGCAAGATTTTGATGGGTTACTTATTGAGAATGGAGCTTGCTATGTGACCACGCGTGACGCTTTTCGCAAAAGCGGAAATAGAATTAGCGGTAAAATAGCTACGGTACACATGCCTGAGGATAGTCTTACAGAGATAGACACGCTGACCGACTGGAAAATCGTGGAGGAATTGCTAGCGGCTAGACTCAAGACAAAAAAAGGTAGCGCTCGTATCTCATATCTTATCCTAGATGTAGATGGCGTTTTTACAGACGGTTGTATCTATTATGGTGCAGACGGCGAACTGATGAAAAAGTTTGATATGCGCGATGGTATGGGACTTGAGATTTTGAGACAATATAATGTTGAGGTAATGGTAATGACGTCTGAAGATTCCCAAATAGTTGCCAGCCGAATGAAGAAATTAAAAATTAAAGACGTGTTTCTAGGAGTGAAGGACAAGTATAGTCTGCTTTCTAGAATTGCTACAGATCGTGGGATTGATTTTTCTGAAATAGCATATATAGGTGATGATGTGAATGATCTTGCAAACATTTGTGCAGCAGGATGGTCACTTACACCTTCAAATGCGACGATGCCTATTAAGAACCATGCAGATATCATATTACAAAACAATAGTGCAGAAGGAGCGATACGCGAGGCCTGTGACTTTATTATAAAATACAATAACCGATATGAGTAATTACAAAGCGCCTTATACGATAGCAGAAATAGGCGGAAACCATAAAGGCGATATGGAAATCGCAAAGGAAATGATTAAAGTAGCGGCAATCTTCTGTAATGTAGATGCTGTAAAATTCCAGAAGCGACATAATATAGAACTTCTTACTAAAGAACAATATGAAGCACCACATCCTAATCCTGTAAATTCTTATGGAGACTCTTATGGAGCGCATAGAGAGTTTCTTGAGTTTGATGTGAATCAGCACGCAGAGCTTAAAAAGTATTGTGAGGACCTAGGGATAACCTATGCAACTTCTGTTTGGGATACAACGAGTGCAAAGGAAATTGCAGGCCTTCATCCAGAATTTATAAAAATACCAAGTGCTTGTAATAACCATTACGAAATGCTAGGATGGTTATGTGAGAATTACAAAGGAGAGATTCACTGCTCTACTGGTATGACTACTAGAGATGAGATCGAGGAGCTAGTACAGTTTTTTGAAAAGCATAAAAGAGGGAAAGATCTGGTTCTATATAACTGTACATCTGGATATCCAGTACCATTTCCAGATGTTTGTTTGCTGGATATTAAAACGCTCATAGAGAAGTATGGCGATCGTGTAAAGCACATAGGGTTTTCTGGTCACCATCTAGGTATTGCAGTAGATGTTGCTGCTTATACCTTAGGTGCAAACATTGTAGAACGCCACTATACACTAGACCGTACTTGGAAAGGTACAGATCACAGTGCATCACTGGAACCAGCAGGAATGAGGAAGCTCTCTAGAGATTTAAAGGCGGTGTATCAAGCACTCGCTTATAAAGCAACAGATATCTTGCCTATTGAGCAAGTACAGCGAGATAAGTTAAAGTATAGAAAAGCTTAGAAGATATTAAAGGAAAGCGCTCGTTTAATATGCGATTGCTTACTAAAAGTAGATGCAGTCATTTCGACAGAGTGAAGCGACGAGAAATCTCATCATCGTGAGTGGAGAAGAGCAGAACCCGTCATTTCGACAGAGTGAAGCGACGAGAAATCTCATCAGAGTAAGCAGAGAAGAGTAAGCAGTGTATCTGAGCTTTTTACGTGAGCTTGATAATGTGATTTCTCCTTTCGTCGAAATGACAAAAGGTTAGAGCAAAATAAAATCTCATCAGAGTAAGAAGAGAAGAGCAGAAGTCGTCATTTCGACAGAGTGAAGCGATGAGAAATCTCATCAGAGTAAGCAGAGAAGAGTAAGCAGTGTATTTGAGCTTCTTACGTGAGCTAGATAATGTGATTTCTCCTTTCGTCGAAATGACAAAGGCTAGAGCAAAATGAAATTTTATAGGGTAAGTATAACAGAACTTGTCATTTCGACAGAGCGCAGCGACGAGAAATCTCATCAGAGTGAGCAGAGAGGAGTAAGCAATGTATCTGAGCTTTTTACGTGAGCTTGATAATGTGATTTCTCCTTTCGTCGAAATGACAAAAGGTTAGAGCAAAATAAAATCTCATCAGAGTAAGAAGAGAAGAGCAGAAGTCGTCATTTCGACAGAGCGAAGCGACGAGAAATCTCATCAGAGTAAGCAGAGAAGAGTAAATAATGTATTTTGAGCTTTTTACGTGAGCTTGATAATGTGATTTCTCCTTTGGTTAGAGAGAAAAAACAATACAACCAAAAAAAACCTTATTACAGTAAGTCGCTGTATATGAAATATGATTAAAAAAAATAAAGTTTTCATTCTTTTCCCTGACGGTGTAGGCCTGCGCAACTTTGCTTTTACTAAGTTTAAAGAAGTAGGAGAGGCACAAGGATTTGATATCACTTACTGGAATAACACCATATTTTCTTTAGAAAAGGAACTGGGTTATAAAGAAGTGGTTATTGAAAACACAAGAATTCACCCTAAAACGCCTACACTTAGTCACGCAAGAAAAAGGATAGAACTTGCGCTTTCGCGAAAGCGTGAAAAGGATAATGTCTATCGTACCTATCGTTTTCCATTGCAGTGGAATAGTTTGAAGAAAGCCTTAAAAAGTGCTTTTGTTAAGTATCATGAAACGTTTAGTGCCACACCAAAGGGATGGCAACGAATAATGAATCAAATGCAAACCGCCGAACGATCTACTGTTCGCTACAAAGAGCTTAAAGCACAACTAGAAGAACACCGTCCAGATATTGTTTTTTGCACCACACAGCGCGCTACACAGGCCATTGCTCCTATACTGGCTGCAAAAGATTTAGGAATTAAAACCGCGTGCTGGATATACAGTTGGGATAACCTGCCTAAGGGAATGACTACGGTAGAGACAGATTACTATTTTGTATGGTCTGAGTTGATGAAGGAGCAGCTCTTACAGTATTATCCAAAAACGAGAGAAGAGCAGATATTTGTTACAGGAACTCCGCAGTTTGAGCCTCATTATGATAGTAGTATTTTGCTTTCGCGAAAGCAATTTTGTCTAGAGCATAACCTTAGCGAGGAGACACGATATATTTGTTTTTCTGGGGATGATCAAACCACGTCACCATTGGATCAATATTATCTAGAAGACACAGCAATTGCTGTACGTAAATTGAGAGAAGAAGGTGAAGATATAGCCATTGTATATAGAAAAGTGCCTATTGACTTTTCTGGTAGGTATGATGAGGTTTTGGCTAACTATAGTGATGTCATAACATCTATAGATCCTTTGTGGAAACCTATGGGCTCACAATGGAATCAAGTGATGCCTACCAAAGAAGATTTTGCTTTATTAGTAAATACCTGTCACCACTGCGAGCTTGTGGTAAACATATGCTCGAGCATGGTGTTTGACTTTGTGGCTCACGATAAGCCTACTATTTACCCTAACTATGAGCAGCCACAACTTAAAAAGGGAATACGTGACATAGGGCAAAATTATAAGTATGTTCACTTTCGATCTATGCCAGATTATGATACAAGTGTCACATGGGCAATGAATAAAGAAGAGATTTATGATGGAATTAAAGGCTTACTTAATGGTAGTCTTAATCCAGTGCCTGTCACTAAAAAGTGGTTTGGAATTGTAAATAAACCAGAACAACCTGAGAAAGCTAGTGAGCGTATTTGGGAAGGTATACATCAAATTCTTGATTAATGCATATAGCCTATTTAACACCAGAGTATCCGCATCCGGAAGTAAATAATAGCGCAGGAATAGGAACGAGCATAAAAAATCTAGCTACAGCACTCGTGGAGAAAGGTCATCAAGTCACCTTATTTATTTATGGTCAGGAAAAATACTTGAGATTTCAAGAGAATAAGATTAATTTTCATCTGATCTATCAAAAAAAATACAAACTAGGCGGCTTTTATTTCTATAGAAAATACTTGCAAGAATACATTAATGAACATAGTGAGCAAATAGATATCATAGAAGCACCGGACTGGACTGGTGTAACGGCTTTTATGAAATTAAGAAAACCATTAGTAATTAGATTGCATGGGAGTGACACTTATTTTTGTCACTTAGAAAATAGACCTCAAAAAAAGAAAAATTTTTTGTTTGAAAAGTGGGCACTAAAAAATGCTAAATTTATAATTAGCGTAAGTGAATACACGTCGAAAAAAACTAAAGAGCTTTTTGAACTAAGCTCTGAAATAAGAGTAATTCATAATATTATAGATTTAGATCGATTTGCACCATTTGAATCAATTGTAAATAATAGATACATTTTAAACTTTGGATCTATTATAAGAAAAAAAGGAGTACTAGTTCTGGCTAAAGCATTTAACGAACTGGCTGCTCAGATTCCAAATGTGGAACTTATTTACCTTGGTAAAGATGTAAAGGATAGTCTTACCGGAAAATTGACATCTACACTCATTAAAAAGGAAATAGATACAGTTTTTCAAAAAAATGTACATTTTGTTAGTCAGGTACCCTATGATCAGGTGAGGCAATATGTAAATGATGCTACCGTAATATGTCTACCAAGTTATGCTGAAGCCTTTCCTATGACTTGGCTAGAAGCGATGAGTATGGAAAAAGCGCTAGTTACATCAAGTATAGGTTGGGCGCAAGAAATGATGGTTCACGGAGAGACAGGCTTTATGGTACATCCATTAGATCATAAAAATATGACATATTTTATGAAAGAATTTCTTGATGATTCTAGCTTGAGATCTCTATTAGGACAAAATGCAAGAAAAAGAGTAAAGGAATATTTCTCTACCGAAGTTATTGTGGAGCAAAATATAGCGTACTATAAAAATATTTGTTCTTTATGATTTCCCTTGTACATCATAAAGGTATTGCGATTACTGGCAATTATAATGGACTGCCAATAATTGAGGCTATTTATAAATGTGCTCGAGAAAACCCTGATAATTACTTATTGGTTTATGAGAAAACAGCAGATGTTGATGCATTTAAAGCCGCGCTACCTGTATTAAACCATAGTGCATACTTTTTCTCTAATTACAATAATTCACATCCAGACATAGGATACGTAGAGGATAGTCCTTTTTTGAATATTAATAAAAAGGTTACATATCCCACTTGGTTAAAAGGAACAGCGATAGTTTGTATGCATGCCAACTTTATCAATGAAAGTGTTCTTAGTCATTCTAGTCAAAAGAATTATTTATACTGGTTAAATTCGTTAGGTAAACTATCGCAAACTCGAGGTGTCTTGAACTATCAAATTCCTACAACCATTCAAAATGAAGAATTTGAAACGTACGAACTTTATAAGTTTGTAAAACAACATTATAGAACTAGATGGGTATTCATTTTACTTCTCTGTCATTTATGGTATGAGAAACGCTTTCCTGTAATTTCATTAATGAGAACAATTTTTATTAAAAAATCTTTGTTGAAAATTGATATACATGAATTGCAAACCTTTAAAAAAGTACAGACTAAGTCAAATTTTGAATACGACGTCATTATCCCTACTATAGGAAGGGCTGGTTATTTAAAAGATGTTCTTGAAGATTTAGCTAAGCAAACATTATTAGCGAAAAAAGTAATAATTGTTGAGCAAAATGAAAATCCTAATACAGTTACGGAATTAGATTACCTATTAATTCAATCGTGGCCATTTGAAATAGATCATTACTTTATTCACCGTACAGGTGCTTGTAATGCTCGAAATAATGCTATAGCAAAGACTAGTTCAGATTGGGTTTTATTATTTGATGATGATAATCGCTTTAACAATGATGTGCTAGAACGTGTTTCAGAAGCAATTCAATCAACTAATTCAAAAGTTATAAATCTAGCCTATCTACAGCAAGGAGAAATTGAAAATGACACCTATTTTAAGCAATGGGAAGCTTTCGGTTCTGGATGTTCTATTGTTCATAGAGATATTATTAATAAATGTAAATTTGATATGGCACTTGAGCATGGTTACGGTGAAGATGTAGATTATGGGATGCAAATACGTAATGCCGGATATGACGTGATATATGCGCCTCAAATTCAATTATTGCATTTAAAGGCTCCTGTAGGAGGATTTAGAAAACTACATGTTTTTCCATGGCAAGAAGATGCTGTCTTACCTAAGCCATCCCCACAAATCATGTATCATCGTACTAAGAATTATACTCCAAAACAGTTGATAGGATACAAAGTCACTTTGTTTATCAAGTTTTATAAAGACTACTCAATAAAAAATCCTATTGCTTATTATAAATATTTTAAAAAGGCATGGAGTAAAAGTCTCTACTGGTCACAAAAATTAGCTCAGGATGCAACAGTATAAACTTAGTCTTATCATTTGCACCTACATGCGACCAGATCCCTTAACAAGATTATTGGAGTCTGTGATGTTGCAAACCCAGGTGCCTGATGAAATTTTAATCATTGATGGTTCTATAGATGATGATACAGGATCACGCTTTCGCGAAAGCGGAAACAACATTATACACTATCATAAAGTGCCACAAGAACACCGCGGGCTTACGAAGCAACGTAATTATGGAATAGCGAGAGTCAATGATGAGATAGATATAGTTGCATTTCTTGATGATGACACGATTCTTAATCCTGATTACTTTGAGCAATTATTAGCTACATACAGTCACTTTCCTGCGGCAATAGGTGTAGGTGGTTATATCACAAACGAAGTTTCTTGGGAGAAGACAGAACAGGGAAAAGTTGAGGATTTAAACCATTATTATTACGATGGTTATAGGAGAAAGGAGAGCAGTCGCTACAAACTAAGAAGAAAATTAGGGCTGGCACAAACAACACAACCAGCTATTTATCCTGAATTTGGTCATGGTAGATCTATAAGTTTTTTGCCACCTTCTGGTAAGATTTATAAAGTAGAACAGTTAATGGGAGGTGTTTCTAGTTTTCCTCTTGCTGTTTTAAAAGAACATAAGTTCTCTGAATATTTTGAAGGTTATGGTCTCTACGAGGATGCAGATTTTACATTGCGATTATCTCATGTAGGAGATCTGTATGTGAATACAGCAGCACAATTAGAACACCATCACGATGCAGCTGGAAGACCTAATAAATACACTTACGGTAAGATGGTCGTGCGCAATGGCTGGTATGTATGGCGAGTAAAACATCCCAAACCATCATTTAGGAACAAACTCAAATGGTATCAAATCACCGTATTGCTTACTGGTATTAGACTTCTCAATATCTTTACTACGAGTGAACGTAAAGAAGCATTTACAGAAGCGATGGGAAGAACCGTAGGTATATTGAGTTTACCTTTTAATAAACCTAATTAATGAAGTTTTCAAAAGACATCAAAAGATATACTGACTATAGCGGGAAGCCGGCTTTAGTAATGTTGCTTACACAACAAGGGTTATGGGCATTGTTACAGTATCGTTTTTTCAATTGGATTTATACATCTAGACTGCCAAAAGTATTAAAATGGCCACTATTGGCTATAGGAGTTCTCAAATTAAAAGCCATAGAAATCTTAACAGGGATAACCATTCCATATAGCGCAACCATAGGAGAAGGATTTTACATAGGTCATCATTCTGGGATCATTATCAACGCAAAGGCTATCATAGGTAAGAATTGCAACATCTCTCAAGGAGTAACCATAGGTGTAAGTGGTCGCGGCGATCATCGTGGTATTCCAGTAATAGGTGATCACGTTTATATAGGTGCAAATTCAACCATAGCAGGGAAAATAATGGTAGGAGATAAAGCGGTGATAGGAGCAAATAGTCTTGTAGTTAAAAACGTTGTTGCGGGAACTACGGTAGTAGGTGTGCCGGCTATAAAAGTAAGTGATAACGATTCTGCTGATTATATTTTATGAAATTACTTATCATATCTGACGCACCTATCTTAAGTAATTCTGACAAAAGGGAAGCGTACGCACCTTATGTGAAGGAAATGGATATATGGATGCAACATGCCCGTGATGTTTCTTTTGTATGTCCTACTAAATATGGACGAAAACTTTTAACTCAAGCTTTTCAAAGACAAGATTTTAAAGTTCAATCATTACGAAGACTCGAGTTTCATTCTGCGTTATCGGCAGTAATCTCGTTTCTTACCATTCCATACCAAGCCATAGTGTTGTGGAATTCTATGCGCAAGGCAGATCATATTCATCTAAGATGTCCAGGTAATCTTGCTTTATTAGCTAGTATGATACAAGTAACGCTTCCGCGAAAGCGTAAAACGGTTAAGTATGCTGGGAATTGGGATCCTGCATCGAAGCAGCCACTAGCTTATAAAATGCAGAAGTGGATACTTTCTAATACCGCATTGACTAAGAATATGCAAGTGCTGGTTTACGGCGAATGGAAGAGCCAAGCTAAAAATATTAAATCCTTTTTTACGGCAAGTTATTACAATAATGAAAAGGAGCCCATCATAAAAAGAGATTTTAAGCACCCTCTGAAAGCCATGTATGTGGGTACTATGGGAGTAAATAAAAGACCTTTTGAAACTGTAGCTCTTATCAAATCTTTACGTAGCTCTGGATTAGATATTACGCTTGAGATGTATGGCGATGGACCAGCGGTAGAAGACATCAAGTGGTATCGAAAAGAAAATGGGCTTTTAGATCAAATCGTCATACGAGGAAACCAACCTGGACATGTAGTAAAAGAAGCCTACAAAAATGCAGATCTTCTTATATTACTATCCAAAAGTGAAGGTTGGCCTAAGGTTGTCGCAGAGGCAATGTTTTGGGGAGTAGTGCCTATTGTGTCGAGTGTATCATGCGTACCATGGATGATTGCAAATGGTGAGCGAGGAATACTCGTAAATAATCCAGAAGATATCGATATTGAATATTTAAGAAATCAGCTAACTAACAAAGAAGCTCTTGCACAAATGAGTAAAGATGCTGCGGAGTGGTCTAGACAATACACAATGGATACCTTTGCTCAAGAAGTCAAAAAGCTATTACAATGAGAGTCCTCCAACTTATAGATTCTTTAGATGCCGGAGGAGCAGAGCGCATGGCTGTAAACATCGCAAACGCAAATGCAATGGCTGGAATAGAATCATATTTGTGTAGTACCGTGAGAGGTGGGGCTCTAGAGAAGATGATTAATAAAAATGTCCAATGTTTTATTTTAAATAAAAAAAATAGGTTAGATTATAGAGCTTTAAATTTATTTTTCAAATATCTAAAGGATACTAATATAGATATAATACACGCGCATTCTACTTCTATTCAGTTAGCAATTTTGTCAAAAATCAAATATCCTAAAATAAAAATTTTGTGGCATAATCATTTTGGATTAAGCACAGAGATAAGAGGTGTTGCACTCTCGAAAATAAAGATTTTTTCAAGATTTATAGATGTTAGTATTGCTGTAAATCAAAAGCTATTGATATGGGCCGAGGATAATTTATATGCAAAGAAAAATTTTTTTATAAATAATTTTTCTTTGCTCTCTACCTCTAGTGTTAGTCACTTAACTACGCTTAAAGGTGAAAATGGTAAGAGGATACTTTTATTAGCAAACCTTAGACCTATCAAAAATCATATAAACTTAATGAAAGTTTTCAAAGAAAGCTTGCTGAAATATCCAGGTTGGACTTTACATTTTGTAGGAAAAGATTTTCATGATAATTATTCAAAACTTATTGACGATTTTATAAAAACGGAAAAATTAGAAGAGATTGTTTTTTGTTATGGTTCAAGATCAGATATCTCAAACATTCTTAGTCAATCTACAGTTGGAGTATTGGTGTCAAAATCTGAGGGTTTACCATTATCACTATTAGAGTATGGTAATGCAGCACTTCCAGTCATAACCACTAATGTAGGACAATGCGCTAAGATTGTAGGTCTCAATGGTTTTATTATAGATGATGTAAATGCAGAAATGTTTCAGGTATTACAGCGAGTATTTACAATGAAACCAAAGGATTTAAAAGACATTGGAGAGAATTTTAAAAGAAGTCTGGAGGTTAATTATAGTGAGAAGGCATTTATGAATGAAATCTTACCAATTTATAAAGGATTGATATCTTAGAGCGGTGAATATATCCAAACAATCTACGTACTTGACTTTTATGATGATTCATGTCATCATGGGAGTATTGGTGTATCTCGTAAGGTCGCTTGCTCTAGTCTATTTTGCGGGTAGTATTCTCTATTTTTTAGTACAAATATTTAGAACTGGAAATAAGAATAACGAGGCTCTTATGGGAGCAGCCTATATGGTCGGTGCTGAGGTGTTTTTTAGAATGAGCCAAGCTATACCTGTGTATGAAGCAGGTAAATATTCGGTAATAGCTTTTATGTTAATAGGGCTATTCTTAAGTGGTACTAGTCGTAAGTCCGGAATTTACTGGTTGTATATTTTTTTATTACTTCCCAGTATATTGGTAGGTGCAATGAACCTTAATTTAGGCGCTAATGTTAGAAACGCAATCTTCTTTAATCTTAGTGGTCCAGTTTGTTTAGGGCTTTCAGCTTTGTATTGCATAGATAGAAAATTAACCTATCAACAACTTTCTAACTTGACTAGATGGATATTATTGCCTATTGTGGGGATGTCCATCTACATCACTTTAGGAACTCCAGACTTAAGAGAGTCGTTAAGTGGTACAGGAGCAAACTACGCCGCTACAGGTGGTTTTGGTCCTAATCAAGTTTCTACAGTGTTAGGACTTGGTATGTTTCTAACACTTGTCCAGCTTGTTATTTATAGTAAGGATAAAATATTTCTATTTATACATCTTGCATTAACAGGTTTCTTGCTTTATAAAGGGATAATAACCTTCTCAAGGGGAGGTGTTATTGCCGGACTTGTGTGCAGTGCTGCCTTCTTAGTAATATATTTTGCAGGTTCAAAGGGAGTTGCCCGTAGAAGAATGATGACTTACCTAATACTATTAGGAGGCGTTCTGGTGGCTGCTAGTGCTTATAGTTCTTTTCAGACCAACGGACTCATCAATAAACGCTATACCAATAGAGACGCTGCTGGACGACTCAAAAGCGATATAACTACTGGGAGAGCAGAATTATTTGAAACAGAATTAAGTGCATTTTATGATAACCCGATTACAGGAGTCGGTGCAGGTAAGTCAAAAGAACTAAGAGCAGAGGAAACAGGAATTGGCGCAGCCTCACATAATGAGGTGGGTAGATTGCTCTCAGAGCATGGTGTTTTAGGATTAATTATTCTAGCGATTCTTATTATTTACCCTTTAGTGTATCGCTCTAAAAATAGACGTAATTATTTGTTTTATGCGGCTCTAGGATTTTGGTTTATGACTATAAATCACTCATCAATGCGTATTGCAGCACCAGCTTTTATATATGCTCTTGCCCTTTTAAACGTTGTTCATGAAAAGAAAAAGACTCCTATATGTAGGCAACGCGTTATCCAATAAAGGGAAGACGGTCACCACTATTGAGACCCTTAGTTTATTGCTGAGGCAGGAAGGCTATGATGTTGAGGTAACGTCAACAATATCAAATAAGTTACTTCGCATGTTCGGTATGATGCGTGCATTATTACGTTCTCGCAAAAGTATAGACACTGTTCTCATAGATACGTATAGTACCTCAAATTTTTGGTTTGCTGTCATCATTGCTAGTTTATGTAGAACCTACAGTATTCCGTATATCCCAATTTTACATGGGGGTAATTTGCCAGAACGTTTAATTAACAACAAAAAGACATGTAAGAAACTCTTTACCAAAGCAGCGGTGAACGTGGTTCCTAGTGGGTATTTATATAACGCTTTCGCGAAAGCGGGATTCTCAAATATCACTTACATTCCTAACACCATTGAATTAGAGAAGTATCCATTTAAAGAGCGAACAGTATTTCAACCCAACTTATTATGGGTTCGATCGTTTGCCGAAATTTATAATCCGTTGATGGCGATTCAAGTGCTTGAAAAATTATATCAACAGTATCCTGAAGCTACATTAACGATGGTTGGGCCAGATAAGGATGGGAGTTTAGCCCTTTGCGAGGCCTATGTAAGGAAGCATAATCTCCCTTTACATTTTACGGGTAGATTATCCAAAGAAGCTTGGACATCCCTAGCGCAAGATCATGATGTTTTTATAAGTACGACAAATTTTGACAATACTCCTGTAAGTGTGATGGAGGCTATGGCACTTGGACTACCAGTAGTATCTACAAATGTAGGCGGAATGCCATATCTTATTCAGGACACTGTAGATGGTCTATTATCAGCTCCAGAGGATGTTGCTGCTTTTTCAGAAAAGCTAAGTGAGTTGCTTGAGAATACAGCTAGCACAAAGAAAATAGTATTGAATGCTCGTCAAAAAGTAGAAACCTTTGATTGGATCGTGGTAAAAGAGCAATGGCATAAAGTGCTCTGCTAAATTTGTGATATATTTACGGTACTCAACCAACCTCGAATGTCCCTCTTACCTAGTATCCATTTTGATGTCTCAGAGCGTAAAGTATTACTGCGCATATTTGATATCTTATCTGTCCTTGGAGCACTATATCTTACAGAACTATTCTTAGAATTTGATTATGTAAAAATCAGAAAGGAAAACGTAACGGCAATCGTCGTGCTTGTGGGGTATCTGTCTATTTTTGGGACGGTGTTTGAACTTTATTTTTTACCAAAGACGGTGAAGTTTCAAACCATGCTTAAGAATGTGATTCTTACCGTAGCAGTTACCGTATTATTCTACTTGTTAACTCCTTTTTACACACCCATTCTACCAGAAAACAGGCTTCAGATTGTTTACTTTTTTCTTGCAATGATTATTGGGATTTCTTTATGGAGGTGGTTGTACGTGTCTCTTATTTCAGCACCAAGATTTTACAAGAAAGCAATTGTAGTAGGAGATTCTTTTAATATTCATAAGATTATTAAGAACCTAGAAGGAGCAGATCCTAATTATAAAATTGCAGGTTATATAAATACTGAGCCCATGTCTATTGCAGATGTAATCTCAACAGAGGCAAAGCGATTTCCTATTAAAGATCTTCAAGAAACCATCTCAGAAAATGGTATCTCAGAGATTATAGTCGCTAGTACTTATGAGGACGGCGTTTCGCTTGAGCTTTACAACCAACTCATAACACTCTTGAAAATAGGATTTCCCATTCGGGAGTATATGCAGGTTTATGAGGATATCACGCAGCGTGTTCCTGTAGAATACGTAGATAAAGATTTTTACCGTTACTTTCCATTTAGTCGTAGCAATCAAAATAAATTTTATAGGTTTATTCATCGCGTTTTTGATGTGCTCATGTCTGTATTCGGGATTATATTCTTAGTTGTTATATTACCTATTGTCTTTTTAGGAAACTTAATAGGTAATCGTGGTCCGCTGTTTTATACACAAATACGAATAGGTAGAGGTGGTCAGACTTTTAAGATTATAAAGCTGCGCACAATGATTGTAAATGCTGAGAAAGATGGAGCAGCATGGTCTTCTAAAAATGATACGCGTATTACAACATTCGGTAAATTTTTAAGGAAGAGTAGACTAGATGAAATTCCGCAATTTATAAATGTCTTTCTAGGGGAAATGAGTGTGATAGGTCCTAGGCCAGAACGCCCAGTATTTGTAAAGGAACTCTCTCAAGAGATACCTTTTTATGAGACACGCCATATTATAAAGCCAGGACTTACAGGGTGGGCGCAAGTTATGGGTGGCTATGCCAGCTCCGAAGAAGGCTCGCTAGAAAAACTACAGTATGACTTATATTATATTAAGCACCGTAATCTATTTATGGATTTGAGTATAGTACTTAAAACGATAAGTACGGTCATCAACTTCAGAGGGCAGTAATACTACTCCTCATTACCATTTGTTCTCGTAAGTTTAATTCTTCTAAGTATAAATACATAGCGTATCGTAACTGCTATAAGGAGCGGTAAAAGAGACAATGCAAATCGCTGGACTCCTATAATCCAGTGAAAGAATAGAAGTGACATCATAATTACAGCCAACTTCATATAAGGATAAACCCATTGTGGAGGTTGTGCTTTTTTTACTGCAAATGCTGCTAGTATATGAAATGGGAAGGCCCATAGTAAATTGTAATTCCACGCAGTGGCATTGTGATCTGTACCAAACCATAATAAAAAGACTACTACTCCTATAAGCCCTGTGATTAGTAAAATACTCGTGTCTAGCCAGCCTAGTGGGTTTTCATTCTTATGATCTTTGTAGGTTTTGTAAATGATAAGCCCTGCTAGAAGTCCAAGTATAAACAATGGACTTAGTAAGAAATTAGTACTATAGCGATGTTTGATTTGCGGTGAGAATACGGTTTTAGTTTCTTTTACGAGTGGTAGTGTTCCCGAAGGTGTTTGTATAGTAGCTTCTTGAAAAGCATACATAAGCTCATGTGGTAAAAACAAATACTCTTCTGGGGTAGCAGTTCTATCAATTACAGACCCTAGTGCGATATCAATTCCCATACTTCCCCAAGTGTTCCATGACACGTATTCGTGTATGAGATCACGGTGTGTCATGCCAGCTTCTTGATGATCATAGCTCATTGTTACATTAGCTTCATCTTTGATGATCTCAAATGGTCTTGTAGAGCAATTATCGTAGAAGAAATCATATTTGTAATATTTGTTTTCTTCTTTAGCATTATTTACTAAAAACTCAAAAATATCTTGCTTCTGATCTTGAGTGAGTTGCAGCTCTTGAGACTCAATCCATCTTTGCTGGAGCTTATAACTATATTCAAAGTCGTCATACTTATCTACACCTACTTCATATAAAAGTTTACCTCTCGCAAACTTTAGATAGAAGTTAGGAGTTTTAAAGTTAAACTTGCCGTAGTTAAATACGATATCTAACCCTTTCTTATAATCACGTACGTGAATTGCATTGTGACCAAAAGCGTCATTGAGTACAGCTCCAGGGCCTATGGTGATTAGATTGATAGATGCCTCATCAGATAGACTAATGAATGTATTCTGTGTAAATCCCAGCGTAGAGAAGCACAGAAAAGCTAAGAGAATTAGGTTTTTCATACCTTGTAAAGATAGTGGAGGTATAAAAATCTCACAATCAATATAGGGCATAAAAAAAGCCGAGCGACGCTCAGCTTTGCATAATAGATGAAGCTCCTTAAGCTCCTGGGACGATGCGTACTGGTAATGTAAATTGCTCTCCTATGGTTCTTGTACTTAGCTTTTCATAGTTAAGACGTGACTTGATAAACTCTGCTACATACTCCTCGTCAGTATCTACGCTTAATACAACAACTTCATGTTTGTTGTTTACCATTAATGTTACTTGAGCAACAAGCTCCTTAGTAACTTCAAATTCTGGCTTGTTCAAAAGTACAGCTACTTGCTCTGTAACTGTTTTTTCTTTGTTGTCTGATGTTGGTTCTGTTCCTGTTGCAAAGGCAGTGTTTACTGCAAGTAAAGCGGCTACCAATAATACGTTTAATGTTTTCATAATTTACTTTTTTGTCTCGATGTTTTCGAGGTTTTTGATGAATTATTACAGTGCAAATAGACGACTTATTTCTCGTTTTTCTATAGGAGTTGTTTAAGCTTAACTGTTGTTTAATGCTGGTTATGAGTTGTTAACGTAGGGGGTTTGTTCCGGTAACGCTTTCGCGAAAGCGTGATTATCAACTTCATAATGTATTGATAACAACAGTAAGCATTACGTGAAATATGGAGTGATATTTTATTATAATAACCTTAGAATCCTTAAAGAAAGTATAGAGTAGTCAATGTTAAGAAAATACTGTATTCGATTGATGGCTAGCGGTAGATTATAATAGTCAGTGGTGATTATAAAACAAAAAAAATCCCACTTTAAATAAAGTGGGATTTGAAGGATGCTACAAGTAGCATCTATGTATTACAAGTATTAAGCTAGTACAGCCTGTACTTTATCTGCAGCTTCTTGGAATTCAATAGCAGATTGAACATCAAGTCCAGAATCATCTATTAATTTCTTTGCGATATCTGCGTTAGTTCCTTGTAGACGTACAATGATAGGCACATTGATAGTTCCCATGTTTTTGTATGCATCAATGATACCTTGTGCCACACGGTCACAACGTACAATACCTCCAAAAATGTTTACTAAGATTGCCTTTACAGCTGGATCCTTAAGTATTAATTGGAAAGCAGCTTCTACACGTTCAGCATCTGCAGTACCTCCTACATCAAGGAAGTTTGCAGGCTCACCACCAGATTGCTTGATAAGGTCCATTGTTGCCATTGCAAGTCCAGCACCGTTTACCATACACCCTACGTTACCGTCTAGGTCTACATAGTTAAGTCCTTTTTCACCAGCCTCAACCTCTACTTGGTTTTCTTCACGCTTGTCACGCATTGCTGCATAATCTTTACGACGGTATAATGCGTTATCATCTAGGGATACCTTTGCATCTACTGCCATAATTTTATCGTCACTTGTTTTAAGAACAGGGTTGATCTCAAAAAGTGAACTATCAGAATCTGTGTATGCTTTATAAAGAGCAGCAACAAATTTTGTCATGTCTTTAAAAGCAGCACCACTTAATCCTAAGTTAAAAGCAATTTTACGTGCTTGGAAAGGAAGTAATCCTGTTGCAGGATCAATTTCCTCATGAAAAATTAAGTGCGGAGTTTCCTCTGCTACTGTTTCAATATCCATTCCACCTTCTGTAGAATACATAATCATATTGCGACCAGTACCACGGTTAAGTAGTACCGACATATAATATTCTTCTGGCTCGCTGTCACCTGGGTAGTATACATCTTCTGCAACTAGTACTTGGTGAACTCTTTTACCTTCTGCACTTGTTTGTGGAGTAACAAGATCCATCCCGATGATCTGATCTGCAATAGATCTTACTTCATCTAGGCTCTTTGCTAGTTTTACACCACCACCTTTACCACGACCACCTGCGTGAACTTGCGCTTTAATAACGTGCCATCCAGTACCAGTTTCCTCAGTAAGTCTTTCGGCAGCTGCAACAGCCTCATCCGGAGTCTGTGCTACATAACCGCGCTGGATACGTACGCCAAAACTATTTAATATCTCTTTTCCTTGATATTCGTGTAGATTCATAATCTTCGTTTAAGATGCTTAATTTGCCTCGCAAAAATAACAAATGCGCCACGAGAGCGCAATCATTATTGTGATTAATTATAAGTATTGATTTTATACAATTTCTGCACTTAGTCCTGCTTGTAAAAGTTTTGAGCATCGAGGCTCTAGATCTTTATACTCACCAGACTTTACAGAGCATTTTCCTTTGTAATGTACTAGTAGCGCACATTGATGTGCTTGATTCTCCTCGTGATCACATGCATAAATAAGCGTATTTATCACGTGGTCAAAAGTATTTACTTCATCATTATACAGAATAATCTCGTGTGATGGAGTTTCTTCTGTTAGTACGTCTACGTCTTCTTGATATTTTTCTTGATTACTCATAGCATTGAGATTTATGATGCAAATTTACAAATTTTAGAGATTACGCTTTCGCGAAAGCGTGATTCTAACAATTATTTATCATCAACAGTTTGAAATTATCCTCTTTTTTCAAACTTACAAGCCACCCAGTTATTACGCTCATAATTACTTACAAAGTAGAGTCCGTGCTCATTACACTTTTCTGAAATTAACGGAATGTCTTCTGTATAGAAGCCACTTAAAAGCAGTATTCCATCCTCAGAAAGACAACTCGCATACACGCTGATATCTTGTAAAAGAATGTTACGGTTTATGTTTGCGATAATGAATTCGTAATTTTTATCTGATAACAAAGAAGCTTCACCTTCATAGGTCGTAATGTGCTTACAGTTGTTGCGTTCTACATTTTCAATAGTATTAAGGTAACACCAGTTATCAATGTCTATCGCATCTATAGGTTGTGCACCTCTCATTTCGGCAAGAATAGCGAGAACGCCAGTACCACATCCCATGTCAAGCGTCTTTTTGCTAGCGACATCTAGTTTGAGTAAGTGCTTGATCATCATGTGCGTAGTCTCGTGATGACCAGTTCCAAATGACATCTTTGGCTCAATAACAATATCAAACTCAACATTAGTTTTCTCATGGAAGGGTGCGCGTACGGCACATTTTCCATCTACCTCAATTGGTTCAAAGTTTTTCTCCCACTCCTCATTCCAGTTTACTTGCTCAATTTCTTCGGCCGTATAGGTGATTTTAAACTCATCTGAGTTTAAAATCTGGATATCAGAAAGTAGCACAGCAAAATCGACTTCACCACTAGGAAATGCTTCTTCCTTCTGGATGTAAGCAATCACACCACTTGTAGTTTCTGTAAAGCTTTCAAAACCAGCGTAGCCTAGCTCTGCAATGATAATTTCTGTTGCAGGGTCACGTGGCTCGATAGTAAAGGTATATCCTAAGTAAATGGGTGTCATTCTTTTGTAGTTTCTAAGTTATAAGATGCATTAGAATCAATAGTAAGCATAATTGATCCGTTTTTTCCAGGCAAAAGTACGGTTTCTGCATTGATGAGAATCTCATCTTTTGCAGTAAAATCTACTCTAGCGTCCTCTATAAATTGCTGATTCTTAATCATAATTTTATGCGCGGCATTAATTTTAAAATTCCACCGAGCAAATCGCTGATTTTCAATCATCATATAAGTATTAGGTTGTAGCATATCATGAGTCATCTTTACAGCCCTGCCTGTGTGTAATGATCCTGCTCCCCATAATCCTTTGAGTGGCGCGTTTGCTTTTATATGATCAATATTAGTCGCGCTTAATTTTATAATACTATTCACTTCGTCTACTGAGAGTGATGGATTGAGTGAAAACATAAGTCCTATAGTGCCAGTGACAAGTGGCGCGGCAGGAGATGTCGCTTGAAACGGATTATGAAATACTTCACCATTCTCCTTATAATTATAATATTGGAAAATATCATTGCCTGGAGCTACAATGTCTACGGTACTATCTAGATTATTGGTAGAGCTTAGGTATAGGGTATATTCATCATTTGGATCATTGTTTTTAAAGCCGCCGGTACGCGATAAGTGATATTGCTGCTTCTCTGCATAATGCTTCCCGTTTTTCTCTTCAATGAGAAGTCCATCTGCGATTTCATCATTTTTATGCTGTACACTTCCTACAGATATTACATGTTTGTAAGCGCCTGGATATCTAAGTTGTTCTCCATTTGTGACGCTATAAGCTGCATTATGCGGTACAGAAACAATTACGGTACCTAAGTCGCTCATCTCATTAATCGCTTCTTGCGCAGTCTCATAATAGGTGCGCGATCCCCAGCTGCAATTAATCACTTTTGCGCCTGCTCTTGATAGTTCTAGTAGTTGACCTAGCTCTTTAAAGTTACCATAGGTGGTAGTGTATACGTTGCAGTCATAGCAAACTCCCGCCGCGCCATATCCATTATCACCACGAGCTGCAGCGATGGCAGCGATTGTAAATCCGTGTCCTTTGGATAGACTACTTTTTTTGAACATGGTAGTTTTGCCTGCAAACTCAGGATCTTCTGGATCTATGTAACCGTCAGATATTCCAATAATTACTTCTGGAGAACCTGTGGTGTAATGCCAAGCCTGTGGTACACCGAGGAAATCATAATAGTCTAAAACTGCTTGTGCGCCTAGGTTTTTACCAGTAGTGCTCGTAATGCCGTAATCATTGGGTTCATAAATTTGTAGCGATTCATTTGAGATGTTCTCTGCAAACTCAAAAAGATCTGGCGCTAGATTCATTAACTCTTCTTTAAACGTTTTACTCTCTGCAATAATAAAGTATGTGCGTTTGAGTTTATCTCGTTGCGCGTACTTAAATTCTTTTCTAAATATCTTGACTCTATGCTCAGCAAATAATTCTTTAAGTCTTGCATCATTACCTAAGTAGGTCACAATGGAGTCCTTTGTACTTACAGGTATCTCCACTTTTTCAGATGTTGTGCGTAGGTAAAAGCGGTCTTCTTGCGCTTGAAGTAAGCAAGAGTAGAGTAGGAGAGAGAAAATAATGAGTTTAGCCATTATTCTGAGTGTCAGATGGAGCGATAGTTTCTTTGAGAGCGTGTACGTCTTCGATTAGTTGGTCAATTTGTTTTTCTTTCTCAATGAGGTGTAAGGTGAGCTCTTCAATTTTTTTAAGAAGTAGTGCATTCATGGCGCCTAGTTCAATACCTTTTTCTTCAACTTCTACCGCAGACGGAATTTCAGGTAAATGCCCATTTTTCTGAATGTAGGTTTCAATTTCGCGTAAGCGTGATAAAATATACCCATCTTCAAAAACGGTATCTGCCCATTCTTTTATATCCACTTTTACTGACCTTGCATGTACCTGGCCATTTACCTCAAGCCTAACCTTTGGCTCTTTTTTACCTATACCCATATTGCCATCTGTTGTAATATAAATAGACTTGGCTTCTTGAGCGTTTTTGAGAAGTACGAGTGTGCCATCTTCTTGAGTGCTTGTGGTAACTGCTTGTTGTGAGGTGCAA
Organism: Dokdonia sp. Dokd-P16; assembly: GCF_003095655.1. Classification (NCBI taxonomy): domain Bacteria; kingdom Pseudomonadati; phylum Bacteroidota; class Flavobacteriia; order Flavobacteriales; family Flavobacteriaceae; genus Dokdonia; species Dokdonia sp. Dokd-P16. The sequence goes on along the minus strand of NZ_CP029151.1, from coordinate 316,104 downwards.
CTACAGATGGTGAGGAGTAGGACTAGCAATGTAAAAAAGAATTTCATGTGATAAAAGATTAAGCTCTAATGTACTAATACCAATTGATATAAAATAAAAATGCGCTTCCAGAGATGGAAGCGCATTGTCAATTCTTAAATTATTTGAGACTATGCAAATGCATTTACAATATCAAAAAAGTCATCTGCTTTAAGTGCAGCTCCACCTATGAGTCCACCATCTACATCTGGTTTCCCAAAAATTTCTTTAGCATTAGCAGGCTTTACAGATCCTCCGTAAAGGATTGATACATTTTCTGCTACGTCACTATTATATTTTTCGGCAACAGTTTTTCTTATGAAGGCGTGCATGTCTTGTGCTTGCTCTGGTGATGCTGTTTCTCCAGTTCCTATTGCCCATACAGGCTCATAAGCAAGAACAATATTTGACCACGCGCTAGCATCTAAGTGAAATAATGCATTTTTGAGTTGGCTACCCACCACATTTTCTTCTTTTCCAGCCTTACGGTCTTCTAGTTCTTCACCAAAACAGAATATAATTCTCATGTCATTTTTAAGAGCGCTGTCTACTTTTTGAGCTAGTAATTCATCACTTTCGTGAAAATAAGCACGGCGTTCACTATGTCCTAAAATCACAGTGTCTACACCAATCCCTTTGAGCATACCCGCCGAAATCTCTCCAGTAAAAGCACCACTCTCTGCTTGATGCATGTTTTGCGCAGCAACAGTGATGTTAGTGTCAGAAAGACTATCAAAAGCATTGTAAAGATTTACAAATGTAGGAGCAATAATAACCTCTGCATTTCCTTCATTCTTCTTTTGTTTGAGTGCAGTGATTAAGGTTGCTGTAGCACCTAGGTCATTATTCATTTTCCAGTTTCCAGCGACGATGTTTTTTCTCATTATAGTTCGTTTTTATCTCTTAATACAAAGAGATCTCGTTAGTAGTTAATTCCAGAAGCCCCAATTATATAAACCAGTGTAGCATTACATATGGTTTTGAAAAGGCGTATGTGTTTTACTTTTTTGTGTTTCGCTTTCGCGAAAGCGAATTCCTTAAAAATCAAATATACTAAGAGAAAAAGAGGTTTAGTTCTGATTTAACCCAGTTTTCACGATTACGTTTTCGTAAGAACTATGCAATTTATCGTAGCCTAATTTTTGGATCTAGCCAGCCGTAGATAAAATCTACAAGAATATTAATGATTACAAAGAGTGTAGCGATTATAAGCACCGCACCCATGATAATAGGTAAATCGAGTGTGTTGAGCGCATCTACTATTTCTTTACCTAAGCCATTCCACCCGAAAATATATTCTACAAACACGGCGCCTGCGAGCATAGAAGCAAACCATCCAGACACTGCAGTTACCACAGGATTTAATGCATTTTTAAGTGCGTGATTTTTTATAATCTGGTAGGTGGTGAGCCCCTTAGCTTTTGCAGTTCTTATATATTCTTGATTGTAAACCTCAAGAAGCGAGTTGCGCATTAATTGAATTACAACGGCAAGCGGACGTATACCTAAAACAAGTGCTGGTAAAATCAAATTTTTCCACTGGATGTGCACATGCTCACCAAAATCATCCATCTCATACAAGCTACCTGTCATATTGAGATTGGTGTATTTATGAAGGGCATAACCAAAGAGCCAAGCAAAGAGAATAGCGCTAAAAAAACTAGGAACACTCATTCCTAATGTACTTACAATCTGTATGGTTTTGTCAACCCAAGTGTCACGCATTTGAGCAGAAATAATACCTAAAAAAACACCAATACATATGGCAATCACAATAGCGCTTACAGCAAGAACAATCGTGTTGGGTAACGTTTCGGCAATTACTTGTGTAACGGGTTTTCCTGTCTTTTGAAAGCTCTCTCTAAGGTATGGGTATTTAATAGCGAGCATGCTATTGCCTACTTTAAATAATGGAGTTGCGCTGTACTTGCCAGAAGCAAGAGAGGTGTAGTTTTGCTCATCATTAGCGTGTAGAGAAAGTAAAGAAAGGTCGTTTAAGTAGTACGCGTACTGCGTACTTATAGGTTTGTCAAATCCATATTTTGCACGCACTTTTGCTAGCTGTTCTGGATCTTCATTTTGATCTAGCATCATACGAGCAGGATCTCCAGGAAGTACCGTAAATAAGAAAAAAATGACGGTGACTACTCCCCACAATGTGAGCAGCGCATAACCTAATTTATATAATAGGTATTTTATCAATTTGATGCAGCATTACCTTGGAGCATTTGCTGTTTTGCAGCAAGCGCTTCGTCCAGAGTTATTTCTTTGTATTCAAAGTCTTGCCCAAAGAGGTCTTTTCCATATTGCTCAATAGTTTGAGGAAACCCAGCTGCAGCACGTCTTTCATTTACATCTTGCGGATCTGCTATAGGCCATATAAAATTGGCCATGTTTGGATATGTTGCTCCTTGGGTACCGTAAATTTGAGGTTCACCATTACCCATAAGTAAGCGGTCTTCCATCATAGCAACCAGCGTGTATGGTAATTCTCCATCTTTTCCAGCTTTTTTGATGGTATCTATGTAGGTTGGGATTTTATCGGGATTATGCTGGATTACATACCAAGCAGCAGTATTTGTAGGTTCGCCCACGATACTCTTCCCTGGATATCCTTTCGTTTTTATGGTATATTCTATACGCTCAAGATTAATACTATCTAGTAATTCTTGTTGCTTCCAGATAAAATTTTGAAATTCCTCTGGAGCTACGCCTAGCTTTTTAGCTTCGGTATTCTTTTCTTCTCCATCTTGCAAGTACATCATCCTTCTGTACTTTTGATCTAGAATGGCGATACTGTCTAGCTCATATTTAAGAGTAAAATCAAGGTTTGGCTTACTGTTTTCTAAAGTTTGTAAGCGCAAGTCTTGCGCGTCATTATAATGAAGCTTTTGTAAAATAGTTCCTTTGTGAAGACTCACAATCCCAGGATTTGCGCGCACAATAGTTTTTAAAACCGTTTCATCTGTAAAGTAGAATTTAAAAGGAAGTTTGAAATCTTGTACAAACTCATCTGTCACATCTTGCGACGAGGAACTTAGACCTATGACGTTATATCCTTTCCTAATAGCATCTTCTGCAATAGTTCTTATATTATAGTAACCTTCTCGCTCCGTATTAGTCAGATTATAAGCAACGATTACAACTAGATTTTCTTTCTCTAGAAATTCTGTAGTATAGTTTTCTTCTCCGCGTTCTATTGTAAAATCATGTACAGGTGGCTCATAGCCTTCGGCTGTCTGTACGACCTCGTATGAGACAAACTCTCCGTCTACCTGTGGGTAGCCACCTTCTGTGGTAATTACTTCTTCTTTACCATCAATATTAAATTTCCATTGGTATTCAAACGTAGCTTCTGGTGCGCCTTCCGGAATTTTCATTCCTTCAGCTATGTTTGAGCCTACTTTGTAAGCTCTAAAATCTAACCATGGCAGGTGCTCGAGTACATGCATACCAAAGAACATACATGCTAAAAATGATACAAAGACAATTGAGGTATTAACCAGTTTTCCGAAAAGGGGACGTATATATTTCTGATTAAACATCAAGAAAACGATAAGAACTAATAAAATCACATCCTTTGCAAAAGACTCCCACGGTACTAACGGAATGGCATCACCAAAACATCCACAATCTGTCACCTTATTAAAATAAGCCGAGTAGAAGGTGAGAAATGTAAAAAATGCAATCATTGCAAACAGTAGCCACAGCGTGATTTTTTTACGGTAACCTACCAGCAAGGCAATTCCTAATAACACTTCAACCACCACAAGTATGATGGAAATTAGTAGGGCGTAAGGTGATAAGAATTCAAGACCTAATACCTCTGCGCTAAAATATTCTTGTAGCTTATAAGAAAACCCGAGAGGATCGTTAAGCTTTATAAATCCGCTAAAGATAAAAAGTGCTCCTACAATAAAGCGAGCTATGTGTGTAAGTAGTTTCATATATAATCCAGTAGTACTGGAGGTGTATTAGTTACGTTTTCGCGAAAGCGTAACTTTTATTCATAAATACTAATTCTTATGCTTCACCTAAGTGAATCATTGCAAAAACAGCATAATTAATCATGTCTTGATAGTTTGCATCAATACCTTCAGAAACCAGCGTTTTTCCCTTGTTATCTTCTATTTGCTTCACACGTAATAATTTCTGGAGAATCAAATCTGTAAGACTGCTCACTCGCATATCACGCCATGCTTCTCCATAGTCGTGATTTTTATCCATCATTAACTGTTTTGTGATTTTTATTTTCTCATCGTAGGCGCGAGTGGCCTCCTCAAGTTGCATGTCTGGTTGCTCTACCACGCCGCGCTCAAGATTCACCAGCGCCATTGCACAGTAATTTATGATCCCTATAAATTCAGATTGCTGCCCTTCATCCACTTTTTGCACATCGTTTTGCTGTAAACCGCGTATGCGCTGTGCTTTTATAAAAATTTGATCGGTGAGAGAAGGAAGCCTCAATATGCGCCATGCACTCCCATAGTCTTTCATTTTTTTAATAAAAAGGTCTCTACATTGTGTGATTACCGCATCATATTGGGCAGAAGTGTCAGGCATGCTGTGTTGTTTGATTTTTGGTAAATTTCGGTTAAAATCTTCAATATAAGAAATGAGATGCGCCTTAGAAAATAATGCTCCCTATTATCCTTTTGAAGCACAGCGTTTATGGTGTATTTTTGAAGCAGTATCCCGCTTTCTGTTGCAATTCCTCGCGGCGGTTGCACCAGCCAGCTGTGGGATTTTCACTACAATCGGGGCTATGGAGTAGGGGTGGTGTGTGATTAAAAGTAGCTGCTAAAGAAGTCAAACTATCAATGAATAAAAGCCAAGTATTTATAAATAATCATCCATGAAAATAAACTGTAAAGGAACGCTAATAGATCTCTCAAAGCCCAAGGTGATGGGAATACTAAACCTTACTCCAGATAGTTTTTATGATGGTGGTAGGTATAAAAATATGGAAGCTGCTATTGATCAAGTAAGAACAATGCTTGATGATGGCGCCACATTTATTGACGTAGGAGCTTACAGTTCTCGACCAGGAGCTGTTGATATTTCGGTAGAGGAGGAGGAGCTAAGATTGATTCCAGTGATAGAACAACTGATTACATTATTTCCTGAGATTATAATCTCTGTAGACACCTTTCGCGCAAGCGTAGCAAGAAAAGCAATAGCAGCAGGAGCAGCTATAATTAATGATATAAGTGCTGGGCAGTTAGATCAAGAAATGATGTCCACAGTAGGGGAGCTGGGTGTTCCTTATATAATGATGCATATGCGAGGCACTCCTCAGACTATGAAGGAACTTGCGGTCTATGAGAATATAACGAAAGAGGTGCTGCATTACTTTAGTGAGCGCGTTGCTGCGGCAAGGTCTCATAAGATAAATGACGTTATTGTAGATCCAGGATTTGGATTTGCAAAAACAGCTAGCCATAGTTTTGAGTTACTTAATAAGTTGGCAATCTTTAAACAGTTAGGCCTCCCTATTCTTGCAGGAGTTTCCCGCAAATCTATGATTTATAAGACCCTTGAAACATCACCAGATAAGGCACTTAATGGGACCACGGTATTAAATACAATCGCGATTAATAAAGGCGCTCATATATTAAGAGTTCATGACGTAAAAGAGGCTATGGAAGTGGTAACTCTTTGTCAAGCATGTTCCTTGTAGTTAAGCTTCTTTATTTTGCTGGTATTGACATTGCTAATTGGGATTTTTATTGTCAATAGTTCTTAACAAAACGAGTCTCTGTTAACAGGATTTTAGCAAAAAAACGCTATTTTTCACTCCTTAAATAATTCTATAATGAGAATCCTACGTTTAGCTTTAATTCTAATAGCTTTTTCTTTTATAAATACGTCGCTTTTTGCGCAGACATCCGCAGGAGGTTCGACGTTTCAAGATGCAGTTCCATTTTGTACCAATGACCCTGTTTTTGCGACACCATTTGACGCTTGTTTTGCAGGTAGTACAGATTCAAACTGTACTACGTCAGGACAGGCAGGTCCCAATTATGGTTGTTTAGGTAGTCAACCTTTTCCTACTTGGTATTTCTTGCAAATTGATCAAGCAGGGGATTTAGAATTTCAAATCACCCAGAATACAGCAATAGATGATGACGGAACTCCAACAGGGACAGGCCTTGATGTGGATTTTATTATTTGGGGACCTTTTCCTGACACTGATGTATTCAATCAGTTAACTGCGGCAAATATTGAAGATTGCAGTTTTTCTGCATCAGCTATAGAGACTCCAGTAATTTCGAATGCACAAGAGGGTGATATTTACGTTTTTATGGTGACCAACTTTTCTGGTCAACAAGCAGAGATTTTTATTGAGCAGACTAATACCTCAGATCCAGCAGGTGCCGGGAGCACAGATTGTTCTATAGTAAATGCTTCACTAGGAGCAGATCAAGATGCTTGTGAAGGAACAACAGTAACACTAGATGCTACGAGTGCAGAAGCAGCTGGTTATGCATGGGCTGTAGATACTGGAGCAGGTTTTATGCCTGTTTTAGATGGTGGTGGGGCTCAAGTTACTACAGCGATGCTTGATGTGACTACTAGTGGTGAGTATCAAGTAACAATCACAGATACTGCTGGAGACACAGGAACAGACGAGGTCGTTGTTACATTTTTTACAGTACCAGCAGCAACAGCACCAGATGATATTTTTGAGTGTGATACAGATGCAGATGGTTTTGCAAGTTTTAATCTAGACGCTCAAATTCCAGATGTTTTAAATGGACAGAGTGCGACAGCGTTTTCTGTTTCTTTCCATTTGAGTCAAGCAGACGCAGATACAGGAGCGGGAGCTTTAGCGGGCACGACAACATACAATTCTGTAAGTGATGAGATTTTTATTCGTGTAGAAAACAATGGCTTGCCTACGTGTTCAAGTACTAGCTCATTTAATATTGAGGTTGTTGCATTGCCTGTTGCAACAATGCCGGCTACCTATGAGATTTGTGATGATAATATAGATGGCGATGATACCAATGGGGTGGCTACCTTCAATCTTTCTACATTAGATGACGAAGTTTTAAATGGCTTAGATCCAGTGCAGTTTGAAGTGAGTTATCATGTAAACGGACCGGAAGCATCTAGTAATGCAAATCCACTTCCTGCAGCATATACAAATACGTCGAGCCCTAATAATGATACTATTTTTGCAAGAGTTGAAAACACTGCATTTACTGGTTGTTTCTCAATAACACCTGTTAATCTTAGAGTAAATGCCCTTCCAGTCCTTACCACACCAGTAATTTTACGTCAGTGTGATGATGATACAAATGGTGTTACAACTTTAAACTTAACGCAGTCACAGAGCGAGTTGAGTACAAATTCGGCTAACGAGACGTTTACTTATGTAGACGCTTCTGGTTCACCTATAACTGATCCAACGGCTTATGTTAATAGTGGTTCTCCTTTTACAGAAGCTATTGCTGTAACAGTTACAAATCTAGATGGATGTTCACGAGAAGGCGTTATTAACGTGATTGTGAGTGCTTCTCAAATTCCAACAGGAACACTCTTTGTAGATGAGATTGAGTGTGATACCGATAGTGATGGTATTGCTGTATTTGATTTCTCTGGAGCTACCGCTACGATAGAAACATTTTTCTCACCACAAGTAGTATCTGTGGCTTATTACGAGACAGAACAAGAAGCCTTATCTGAGATTAATCCTATTATCGATATTGCTGCTTATAGCAACAATCCTTTATTTACTAATGCTGGTGGTGTTCAAGATATTTGGGTTCGTGTAGAGGCAGATACAGATAATGGATGTGTAGGTCTTGGTGAGCATGTGAGACTCACAGTAAACCCCAATCCAACATTCCTACCAAGCATCAGTAGTATTGAAACTTGTTCTGCTGTAGTCAATGCTGCTACTTTTGATTTAACGCAGCATGTAGCGGAGATCACTGGTGGAGACGCAGATTTAGAAGTTACTTTTTATGAGAGCATTGCAGCTTATACGGCTACGCCTCCTGTGGCGATTGCAAGTCCTGCATCTTTTTCAAATAGTAGTAACCCGCAGACTATTTTTTATAGCTTAAGAAGTACGAGCAGCACGTGTACGACCTTTGATACTGCAATGAATTTTGAGATTATCGTAAATCAGAATCCTGTGGCTATTACGCCATCAGAACTTCAAGTGTGTGATGATGACGGTGTAGTAGATGGATTTACAACGGTTGATCTTTCTCAAAAAGACGCCGAAATCACCAGTGGTTTTAATGCAAATCTTACAGTGACCTATCACTTGGATGCTGCTGGCGCTATTACTGGCGATGCAAGTATTCCAGATAGCACGATGTTTACTACCACAAGCAATCCTCAGATTGTAGAAGTACGCGTAACTGATAATACAACAGGTTGCTTTTCAACGACGAGTATGAGCATTCGTAGCTTCCCAGTGCCTGTGGCTGTCACTCCAGCCGACTATGAGGCTTGTGATGATGATAATGATGGTGTGTTTGACTTTTTTGTACTCTCTTCTAGAGATACCGAAATTACTGGTGGCGACACTAGTTTAAGTGTTGCTTACTATCTCACCCAAGCAGATGCAGATAATGCGCCTGTAGGTCAAGAACTCGACGCAGCAATGTATATCAACAACGACCCTTTTGAGCAAATAGTTTTTGCTCGTGTATTTAATGCGATAGGTTGTTATGACACAACACCATTTACCTTAAGAGTACTTAATACTCCGATGCCTAATGAAAACCCAACTCCTTTTACGATTTGTGATGATAATAGCGACGGACTACAGATTTTTGATTTAAGTACACAGGTAGTAAATATTTTAGGAAGTTTAGACCCTGCAACTCACAGCGTGGAGTGGTTTTCTTCTCTCGCTTCCGCGGAAAATGGAACGCCTGCTATCGCAGCTCCTACCGCGTACACCAGCAACACGGCAACCGTTTTTGCAGTGGTAACAGATACGGCACAACCAACGACCACGGTTACTTTTTGTAGTAATATAGCGCCACTTTCTCTTGTTGTAAATCCGCTTCCTACTCCAGTGCAACCTGCCGAGTATGAGCTTTGTGATGATCTAGAGAGCGGTAGTGATACCGATGAGTTTGCAAGTTTTGATTTGCGTAGCCGTGATGATGAGATTACTGGCGGTAATGATGACTGGGCAGTGAGTTATCACCTTACCCAAGGCGATGCCGATGCAGGTGCGCCAGCACTTCCAGATGTATATCAAAACACTGTAATGGCTAACCAAACCATCTTTGCTAGAGTAGAGAATATCGTAACTAGTTGTTTTGAAACTATCACGCTCACCCTAGTAGTAAACCCATTACCATCACCTACCACCATTGCAGCGGTAGAAGAATGTGATACCATGGCAAACGATGGTGATACAGATAATGATGGAGATGCGGTATTTGATTTAACAGGTCAAGTAACTACAGATATTATTAATGGAGAGACGTTTATGTCACTCACTTTTCATGAGACACTCGCTTCCGCGGAACTGGGAAGTCCATCGATAGCAACACCGGCGGCTTATGAAACAGCATCTAGAATAATATATGTACGAGCAACCGATACGGACCCGGCAACAGCTACTCAGTGTTACCGTGTCATCGAACTAGCACTTATCGTACAACCAGCACCTGTGTTACCTGCAGTAATCCCAGATTTAACTTCTTGTGATGATAATGAAGATGGGCAAGCGCTTTTTAATCTTACTCAAAATGATGCAATTGTTCTAGGAACACAAACTACTGCTGATGTTACTTTAACGTATCATGAAACCCTGGCTAGCGTAGAAGCGATGGTAGGAAGCGCAAGTGATATGCCAGTTGCAGATCCGCTGAATTACTTAGCAAGTGCACCAACCACGCCAATCTGGGTGCGTCTAGAAAATACAACTACAGGATGTACGGTCGTTGGCACTTTCAATCTAAATATAGCGATGATTCCAGCAATCACACCTCCTGGAGTTTTTGAGGAGTGTGATAGCGAAGGAGCACTGGTAGGCACCGATACTGATGGGATTACAAGTTTTGATTTAACGAGCCTTGATACTTTAATCACTGGAGGAGATATCACTTTAAGTGTTAGCTATTATGAATCACAAGCAGACTTAGATGCTGGTTTAGCAAGTGCTATTACCACTCCAACAGCTTATGTGAATAGTGGATTAAGTCCGCAGACTATTTTTATCTTAGTCACGAGTGATCAAGCAGGAATGTGTGGTGCTCAAACTACGGTAGACCTTCAGGTGAATCCGCTGCCAGTAATTGGAGAGCCTTTACCAGCAGCAGTTGCTTGTGATGAAGATAATGATGGCTTTGGAGCTTTTGACTTGCAGCAGTATAATGACGACTTACTAGCAACAGTAACAAATATAGACTTACGTTTTTATGAGACTTTAGATAATGCAACGGCAGATACAGGAGCAGGTCAGATAGATATTACGGTTCCTTATAATAACATTTCAGGGATGACTTCGCTGTATGTAGTTGCACAAGATACGGATGCTACCACAGCTACAAGTTGTACGAAGATCTATGAGTTTGAACTTATTGTATTCCCTATTCCTGAGCTTCCAGCAACGTTAGCAACCCTTGCTGCTTGTGATGATAACAATGATTTAATGGAGGTTATTGACCTTACCCAAAATGAGGCTGCGATTATAGGAACGCAAGATCCAGCAACCCTTGTCATTACTTACCATAATACACAAGCAGATGCTGATTTAGGAATCAATGCGATTGTAAACCCTACCGCTTATACAGCAACACAGATAACACCTCTTGAGATTATCTGGGTACGCTTGCAAGTAAGTGACGGCTCTCCAAATATATGTGCAGCCATCGGTTCCTTTGAGATATCGGTAGAGACACCACCTACGGCAAACCCGAATGGTGACGATCTAGATCTCATGATTTGTGATGATGATACAGACACCTTTACGGTGTTTGATTTAACTGTAAACCAAGCGAGTCTCACTGGTGGTGATCCGCTGCTTACGGTGACGTATTATGAAAGTATTGCTGCATTAAACGCAGGAACTCCTATTACAGATCCTTCGGCGTACACAAATGTTTTAAATCCTCAGACCATCCAGGCAGTAGTATCAAGCCCAGCAGGATGTAGTGATGGAACGACCTTTAATATTGAAGTATTACCACTGCCAACGCCAAATACCAATCCAAATGCGCTAGAAGTGTGTGATACTACCACAGATATTGACACTGATGGTGACGGAGTGATTGATGCAGGTTCAGGTTCGGCAACAGATGGTTTTGAAGTATTTGATTTAACAGCTGCTATCGCGCAGATTGCGGGAGCAGAACCGGTGAATGTAACGGTGTATACAGAGCTCGCTTTCGCGGAAGCGAACCCAGAAGACACCACGCTCGCTATTGCAGATGTGACCGCGTTTATCAATACGGTGACTGGCAACCAAACATTATACGCAAGAGTAGAACGTGATGTGCCAGGAAACAGTGACTTCGATAGCGACGGAAATCTATGTTTTGTAGTCGTTCCTTTTGAAGTAGTGGTAAATCCGCTACCGATCTTAGCTGAAGCTGGACCGGTAGATTATACCTTCTGTGAAGAATTTGATGGTGATGACTCGATGGGAAGTGTAGATCTTACGACCCTCGCAGATTTGGCTGGATTACTTGCTGCGCCGCAGGTAACCAGTGATTTTATTATCACTTACCATGAACTAGAGGTGCAAGCGGCAGCAAATGCAGCAGCGCTTAGCTCGCCATACACGGTGGCAGATAATCAAGAATTATTTGTGCGTATAGAAAATGCGACCACGGGATGCGTGAATTTTACCAGCATCATCTTTACGGTAGAGTCACGCCCAGAGGTATTCCCAGCGGATAATATTGTGCAATGTGCAGACGATTTTGGAGTAAATATCGCACCAGAGCAGAGTACGGCAACTTTTGATCTTACTCAGCAAAACGCTGTTATCACTGGAAACGTAGCCGCTACTTCCGTAAGTTATTATACTAGCCTTGCAGATGCGCAGGCGATGACAAATGCGATTACAACTCCTAGTGCTTTTGAAAACACAACGAATCCGCAGGTGATTTATGCTAGAGCGGTAAACACTGCAAGTGGCTGTGAGAGTAGCACGGTAGTAGATTTTGAGATATTTGTACAACCGTTACCATACACCAATTTAACTAATGAAGGCGGACAGATTTGTGTAGATGAGATTACAGGCGAAGCGCTTAATCCATTTACCGTTGATGGTACGGTGGAGAGTCCGCAGATTGGGGTGACTTATAGTTATGCTTGGACACGTGATGGCGCGTTGGTGTCACTAAATCCTGAGGTGACCATTGATGCAGCAGGCACCTATCAAGTGATGATTACCGCTACTTATGGAGATGGTACAAGCTGCGATTATGTAGCAGAAGCGGTGTATAGCGCAGAGAGCGCACCTGTTTTTGAAGCGGTCGTAGTAGAATCTTCTTTTAATAATAGCGGATTATACACAGTAGAAGTCATTAATATTACTGGAGCAGATGCAGCTTCAATATATGAGTTTGCCATAGATGATGGACCTTTCCAGAGCAGTACTACCTTTACAGGAGTAACTCCAGGAACACACACTGTTTTTGGGAGACTGGCCAGTGGTAACTGTAGCGTATCAGAAGTAGAGATAGGGATAATTGACTACCCAAGATTCTTTACACCAAACGCAGATGGTTTCCACGACACATGGAATATTATAGGACTGGGAGTGGCACCAAACTTAAATGCAAAGATTTTCATCTTTGATAGATACGGAAAACTCTTAAAGCAAATCAGCCCAGTAGGTGCTGGATGGGACGGCACTTTTAATGGACAACCTATGCCATCAAGTGATTACTGGTTTCGCGTAGAGTTTACAGAAGTAGACGGGCTAGGAACACAAAGAACCGTAAACGGACACTTCACGTTGAAGAGATAAGGAAAGCATACATTGATTACAGAAGCCCTCAGTATGTGTTACTGGGGGCTTTTTTGTCTATTGATATTTAGGATAGAAATAATCAGTTATCTGCTAAGCAATCTTAGCGTTTAAACAAGCTTTAGCTCTATGTAATTCTTGGATACCGTCTATTTTTTTTTGCGTGAGGGATAGTAGTGGTTACCCTGCAGTGTTGTGTAGCGATAGCGGAGCATCACGAAGCGTATGAACGTATAGCCCGGTCACTAGACTTCAAGAATGAAATGGAAGAAGGATAGGGGCACGCCCTGAGGGAGAGGAAAAAGCTATCTAAAAAGCTCCCAATCTAACTTTACAGAAAACACGTTAGAATAAATAGCAGCGCTTTGGTCACCTATATCTGTAAGTGCATAATCCACATGGATCCCTTTGTACTTGAATCCTACACCTATATTAGGTTGAAAACCTATGGACGTGGAGTCATCAAGAGCAGTTAATTCTTGGAAATTACCAACGCCAGCTCTCACATAAACAAGTTCTGCATAGCCAAACTCAAGCCCTAAGGCAGGTGTTGCACTTACGGCAGACGATGATATTATATCATTAGTTTGAGCAAATCTAAAATTCATATCTAGCTCTGCACGTAAGGAGTAATCGTAATGAAAAATCCACTGGCGACCGAATCCTACTTGAAGTTTAGGGATGGTGATTTCTGTACTTTCTGGTAAATCTTGATTTTGACCTTCGACGGCATCGCTTATGGTAGCAAACTCATCTTCGTCAATACTCCACGCGTTTACTGTAGTGGTGATGTCACGAGCCATAACTCCAAAATCCCAGTCTCCTTTTTTCCACTGTAACCCTACATCAAGGCCAAAACCCCAGCTGTTTGCAAAATCACCTATCACACGACGTACCACTTTTGCATTCACACCTAGATTCAAACCATCTAGCGGTAATGCTCTTGCATACGAGACCGTAAAAGCATAATCTGCTGTAGAAAATAGACTGATACGATTGTAATCTATATTTCCTTGATCGTCAATGAGTTGGGTAGTATTTAAAATATCATCAACGCCAAAACGTATTACAGAAATACCAATGGCGCTTCTATCATCAAGAGGTTTTGCAAAAGCGATGTAATCATAATTTGCAATATTTGCAAAATAGGAGGCGTGCATTAATGAGATCTGATTATCTTCTAGATTGACTAAACCTGCAGGATTCCAATAGCCTGCATTTACATCACTTGTACCTGCAACAACGGCATTACTCATACCAAGAGCGGCAGCATCTACACCAATATTTAAAAATTCATTCGAATATTTACGTACCGTTTGTGACACAGCAGTAACTGAAATGAGTAGAAATAGTATAGATAGTGATTTTTTCAATAGCAGGATTTATGGGGCAAATATCCCACTTTTAGTACACATTGTAAACAATAAAACGAGCTAGATATTGCACAAGCCTATATTAGTCGAAAATTCTTCCATACTTTTACTAAAAATTAAACAATGTCTATAAAGAGTTACGTTCCTAATGCAATCACAATGGGTAATCTGTTAAGCGGTTGTGTTGCGGTAGTTTTTGCTGTAAATGATCGTCTAGAGCTTGCCGCGATATTTGTAGCTCTTGGTATTTTCTTTGATTTTTTTGACGGCTTTTTTGCACGAATTCTTAATGCTTCAAGTGAGGTGGGATTACAATTAGATTCCCTTGCAGATATGGTTACTAGTGGCGTTGTGCCAGGAGTAGTTATGTATCAACTGCTAGAAGATGCTAGCGGTATTCCTTGGGGAGCGGCATTAGAAGAGCAGCACTTTCACTTGGGTTACATAGGTTTTGCAATAACGATGGCTTCGGCATATAGACTTGCAAAGTTTAATGTAGATGACCGCCAGACTAACTCGTTTATAGGACTTCCAACTCCTGCAAATACCTTGTTTATACTAAGCTTACCTCTTATATTAATGTTTGAAGAGTACGCTTTCGCGAAAGCGTTATTAGAAAATCCATACGTCCTTATAGTACTTACCGCATTAAGTTGTTTTATGCTCAATGCAGAACTTCCATTATTTGCTTTAAAATTTAAAAACTGGTCTTTTGCAGGAAATAAAGTGCGTTACCTCTTTTTACTTGCAAGCGTATTACTGCTTGTGTTTTTCCAGTTTTTAGGAATACCTATCATCATCATTCTGTACATCCTTCTTTCTATTGTTTTTAAAGAGCAAGCGTAGTCTTTCAGATATGTAGCCATTATCTTTGTGTAAAACATAGAAAATGGATAATCAAGAAATAAGAAATCTAGCCCCAAAGGCGCTCTGGAATAAATTTGCAGATCTTAATGCTGTGCCTCGTCCTTCAAAAAAGGAGGAGCGCGTCATTGCGTTTATGAAAGACTTTGGTAAAAACTTAGGTTTAGAAACGATAGAAGACGAAGTAGGTAATGTAATCATAAGAAAACCTGCCACTGCTGGTCATGAGAACAAGAAAATGATTGTGATGCAGTCGCATCTTGACATGGTACATCAGAAAAATAATGACACCGAGTTTGATTTTGACAATCAGGGTATCGAGATGTATGTAGATGGTGACTGGGTACGTGCAAAAGGAACGACACTAGGAGCAGATAACGGTCTTGGAGTGGCGACAATAATGGCAGTACTTGAAAGTACTACCATAGAGCATCCAGCTATAGAAGCTTTATTTACTATAGATGAAGAAACTGGGATGACTGGGGCGATGGGTCTTAAAGGAGGAATTCTTAAAGGTGACATCTTACTTAATCTAGATACAGAAGAAGATGACGAGATAGGTGTAGGTTGTGCAGGTGGTGTAGATATCACAGCTACTCGCAATTACCCAGAAGAAGGAATAGATGATGGTCTTGTAGCTTATAAAGTTAGTGTAAATGGACTTAATGGAGGTCACTCTGGAATGGATATCATTAAGGGACTTGGTAATGCAAATAAAATGATGAACCGCTTATTGCGCAGTGCATCAGAAAATTTTGATATACGTATTTCAAGCATTGATGGTGGTAGCTTGAGAAATGCAATCCCAAGAGAAAGCGTAGCTATCATTGCAGTAGATGAGAATCAACTGGCAGCTTTTGAAGCAGATTTTCAGGATGTGGCAAGTGCTATTCAAGTAGAGTACAATTCGCTAGAAGAAAACCTTAGTATTACCGCAGAGAAAACAGATCTCCCTGATAATGTAATGAACATGGAAGCTCAACAAGAGCTTATTAAAGCGATAAGTGCTGCTCATAATGGGGTGTATAGAATGAGCCCAGAGATAGAAAATCTAGTGGAAACTTCTAATAATATAGCTAGAGTGATTGTAAAAGATGGATCTATAAAAATAGGTTGTCTTACACGCTCATCTGTAGATAGCACAAAGGATGATCTCGCAAATGCTATTACAGCTACGTTTGAACTTGCAAACTTTGACGTAGTACTTTCTGGTGATTATCCAGGATGGGCTCCTAACATGGCGAGTCCTATCTTAAAGGTGCTAGAAGCAAAATATAAAGAGATCAATAATGAGAATCCACATGTAGCGGCTTGTCACGCAGGACTTGAATGTGGTATCTTAGGTCAGAATTATCCTGAGATGGATATGATTTCCTTTGGACCTACTATTAAGGGAGCGCATTCTCCAGATGAAAGAGCAAGCATCTCTAGTGCTCAAAAGTACTGGGATTTTGTAATAGAAATATTAAAAGATATACCAGTAGCTTAACAGCTGATTACTTCTTGAAAGTATAAGATAAAAAAAAAGCTAGCCATCTACGATGGCTAGCTTTTTTAATAGGCTGTAATGTTTGTATTACTTTACAATCTCTACAAGTTCAATTTCAAATACAAGATCTGCCTTAGGCGGTATTGCACCAGGGTAACCTTGTGCTCCGTATCCTAAGTGGTAAGGGATAAATAGTGTTGCTTTATCACCTATAGACATTAATTGTAATCCTTCTTTAAATCCAGCAATAAGTCTAGCTTCTGGGCTATATACTGTTTCAAGAAGTTTATATTGTCCAGCAGCTTTCTTACGGTCGTCTAGTTTGTTATTTGCAGCAGCTACTTCTTCGCTACTTGTATCAAATAACTCTCCCGTTGTAAAGAAACCAGCATATTCTACTCTTACTTTTTGACCCGTATTAGGCTTTATTCCTTTTCCTTTTTGATCAAAGTAAATTCCTAATCCGCTAGGAAGTTCTTCTATTCCTTCTCTCTTTGCATCAAGCTCAGCTTTCTTTCCAGCAAATTGCTTTGCTTTTTCGGCAGCTTCTTTTGCTTTGTTTTCTTCAAAGGCCGCTAGTTCATTTGTAAACGTCTCACCAGCATTGTAATTCTTTACTTCACTTCCTTTTCTGATGATATTTACTTGCTGGATAATTACTGGCGTTTTTGGTTTTCCAGCACGTGGATCTTCAAGTTCTACCTCTGTAATAGCATCTACAACTTCTAATCCGGTAACTACTTTACCCCATACTGTATGACAGCTTACTCTAGGGTTATCACAGTTTTTAAGATTACCGTTTGAGTCATAACCATCAAGGTGTGGTGTCGCTTTATGTGTAATAAAGAACTGACTTCCGTTAGTCGCATATCCAGAGTTTGCCATAGAAAGAACTCCTGCAGAGTCATGTCTACGCTCAGGCGTAAGTTCATCAAAGAACTTGTAGCCAGGATCACCAGAACCTGTACCTGTAGGATCACCACCTTGAATCATAAAGTCCTTTATGATTCTATGGAAAGTCAATCCATTGTAGAACGGCTTACCAGCATACGTGCTATCTGCTAGAGGGTGTGTACCTTCTGCTAGCGCAACAAAATTTGCAACCGTTGCAGGGGCGTCATTGTAAAAAAGCTCGGCAACCATGGTTCCTTTATCTGTGATGATTTCTGCATATAATCCATCTCCTAGATCTGGATATTTATCATTACATGAAAAGAGTGATAAAATTACTGCAACTAATAACATACTTGTTTTCTTCATTGTTTGTGATTTATTTATTCGTTTGATTGGTCTTTTATTTCTAGTAAAGTAACGGTACTGCGCACTGGTGTATTGCTAGGTATTCTATCTTCAAAACCGTAATAGCCGTAAGCTTTATAACTAGGAAATAGAAACGTCATTGTTTCTCCTTCTTTCATTAATTTAAGTCCTTCTCTTATTCCCGTTATAATATCTGGATTACTTTGATCTATTTGAGTAACCGTATTACCCAGTTCTTCTTGCGTAACAAGTTCTTTACCGGTGATTGTTGCTAGGTTGTAATTAAACAAAACAAGATCACCCACTTGAGGTGCTTGCTTACCTAATGTATCTTTTGCAATATAAGAATACCAGAAACCATTAGGTGAAGGGTTATAGATGTTTAAAGTATCACTAGCTATAAATTTTTTAATAGCTGCTTCATCTTGGGCAATAAGCTCTTTGTTACGAGAGATAGTTTCTGTCTTTACGTAAGATCCTGTTTTTTGAGAAACTGGTCTGCGAGCAACTGTCTCAGAGCATGAAACAATAAGGAATATAGAAAACAGAAATATTATATTTCTCATGATGATAATTGGTCTTTGTATGAAGGCAATAACTCTTTAAAGTTAGCAATAGTTTCTGCAAGTGCTATCTCGCTTCTTCCACCAGCGGCATTGGTATGTCCTCCACCATTATAATGAGCTCTAGCAAATTCATTTACAGAGAACTCCCCTTTAGATCTAAGCGACATTTTTATAATACTATCTGCTTTATGTTCTATAAATATCACAGCAAATATAATGCCCTCTAGCGAAAGACAATAATTTACAAAACCTTCTGTATCCCCTTTTTGAAAATTATGGTCATCTAGTTCTTTCTGCGTCATAGTAATAAAAGCAGTTCTATATTCCCTTAAGACCACAAGATTATTAAGAGCAACACCTAGGAGTTGTAATCTTGACTCACTATTAGTATCATAAATATTCTGATGTATCTGGTCGTTATTTGCTCCTTTTTTGATGAGAGCAGCAATAACCTCGTGAGTAGTAGCAGTAGTAGATGAGAATCTAAAAGATCCAGTATCTGTCATGATACCAGTATATAGACAGCTAGCCATATCTGCAGTAATTAGTTGCTCATCACCTAGCGCTTTTATAAAGTGATATACCATCTCACAAGTGCTGCTCATGGTAGTATCACTATAAGTAACCGCAGCATAATCTGCAGGTTGCTGGTGGTGGTCTATCATGATAAATGGAGCTTTGACATTATCAAGCGCCTCTTCTAGGTCTCCTACTCTAGAAAAATGATTGAAGTCTAAGGTGAATACAAGATCTGCTGTTTTTATTGCATCCCTTGCATTAGTTGTATTAGATGTGTAAAAAAGTACATCGTCATGACCCGGCAGCCACTTTAAAAAATGTGGATACTCATTAGGCGCCACTACAACTGCTTTATGACCTTTTGCATTTAAATATGCAACAAGTGCTAGTGTACTTCCCATAGCATCTCCATCAGGATTCTTATGAGGAATTACAGCTATGTTTTTTGAGTCTTTAAGTAACTCTTTTGTTGTTGTGATTTGAGAGATATTCATAGTTTGCGAATATACAATTTCTGCTGTGCTCTATTTCTGCTTGTGATTAAATATTTAGCTTTTCAAGTAGATGAAAACTTAATATGGTGTTAACATTAAAAAGCAGTATTTTTGCACGCGATTTCAAGAAAGAGTTTTTACGCTTTCGCGAAAATTTTAAAAGCTCAACACGTGGGCATCTAAAAACTAAGTGAAGGTAGGGAGATAATACCGCCATTGCAGAAATTAAAGAATTATGACAAACAGAACTTTTACAATGATTAAGCCTGATGGCGTTGAAAACGGACACATCGGAGCAATCTTAGAAAAAATTACTGCTAGCGGTTTCCGTATTGTAGCAATGAAACTTACTCAAATGACGAAAGCAGACGCTGAGACATTTTATGCAGTACACAACGAGCGTCCATTCTTTGGAGAGCTTGTAGAATTTATGACACGCGGACCAATCGTTGCAGCAGTTCTTGAAAAAGAAAATGCAGTAGCAGACTTCCGTACGCTTATAGGAGCAACAAACCCAGCAGATGCTGCAGAAGGTACTATACGTGCTTTATATGCAACTTCTATGGGAGAAAATGCAGTACACGGTTCTGATAGTGATGAGAATGCAGCTATTGAAGGTGCTTTCCATTTTTCTGGACGTGAGATGTTTTAATTGCTAGCGCAATAAACATATATACATATCTTACATGTGTTTTTACACACTAGGATTTATTTAAAATGCTTCTTCTATACAACATAGAAGAAGCATTTTTATTTACAGCTATTGTTGCGTTAAGGATAGTAGTGGCTACCCCACACGAATTGAGATCACCTAGCCATCTCACTTTTATGTGAGATGATAGCGAGGTTTCTTAATGAGGAGGAGTAAAAACGCATAGCCTGACCCGAAGGGTAACGCCCATATAAAACTATAACTCAATCGCTCCAAATAGTAGCATCTTATATTAACTAAGCTGTTTTATTTCAAGAAATTGAGTGCTTTTTAATTCATTTTAAAAGGAGAAAGCACATATAATATAGTAATAGTAAATATTTTAATTAAAAATACTTACTTTTGCACCGCCAAAAACACGGCATTAATACAACCCATTATGGACGTAAGGAATATCGCGATTATCGCCCACGTAGACCACGGTAAGACAACCCTGGTAGACAAAATTATGTATCACTGTGAGCTTTTTAGAGAAAACGAATCTAAAGGAGAACTTATTTTAGATAACAACGATCTTGAGCGTGAGCGCGGGATTACAATTACCTCTAAGAATGTTTCTGTAATGTACAAGGGAACGAAAATTAACATTATCGATACTCCTGGTCACGCCGATTTTGGTGGTGAAGTAGAGCGTGTACTGAACATGGCAGATGGTGTTTGTCTTCTTGTAGATGCATTTGAAGGGCCTATGCCACAAACGCGTTTTGTACTACAAAAAGCGCTTGATCTTGGATTAAAGCCTCTTGTTGTAGTAAATAAAGTAGATAAAGAAAATTGTACTCCAGATATCGTACATGAAAAGGTTTTTGACCTCATGTTCGAACTAGGTGCAGAAGAGTGGCAATTAGACTTTCCTACTGTTTATGGTAGTGCAAAGAACAACTGGATGAGTGACGATTGGGAGAAGCCAACAGATTCTATCGAGCCATTATTAGAAATGATAATGGAAAATATTCCAGTACCTGAGGTTAAAGAAGGAAACACGCAGATGTTAATTACATCTTTAGATTTCTCTTCATTTACAGGTCGTATCGCAATAGGACGCCTTAACCGTGGTGAGCTTACAGAAGGTATGCAAGTATCTCTTGTAAAGCGTGATGGAACTATCAAGAAAACACGTATTAAAGAATTACACACTTTTGACGGTTTAGGTCGTTTAAAAGTACCAAGCGTTCAAGCTGGTGATATTTGTGCAATTGTAGGATTAGAAGGATTTGAAATAGGCGATACTATTGCAGATTTTGAAAATCCAGAAGGTCTTGCAACTATCGATATTGATGAGCCTACAATGAGTATGCTTTTCTCAATTAACGATTCACCTTTCTTTGGAAAAGATGGAAAGTTTGTAACATCACGTCACATTAAAGATCGTTTAACTAAAGAGCTTGAAAAGAACCTTGCACTTCGTGTTAATGATACAGACAGTGCAGATAAATTCTTAGTATACGGACGTGGAGTAATGCACCTCTCTGTACTAATTGAAACAATGCGCCGTGAAGGATATGAATTACAAATCGGGCAGCCGCAAGTAATTATAAAAGAAATAGACGGAGTAAAATGTGAGCCTATAGAAGAGCTTACTATTGACCTTCCAGAAAATGTATCTGGTCGCGCTGTCGAGTTTGTAACAATGCGTAAAGGTGAAATGCTTTCTATGGAGGCAAAAGGAGAGCGTATGATTATTGAATTCTTAATCCCATCACGTGGTATTATAGGGTTACGTAATCAACTACTTACTGCAACTGCAGGAGAAGCAATCATGGCTCACCGCTTTAAAGAATACCAGCCTTTTAAAGGAGATATTCCTGGACGTATATCTGGATCTCTAGTATCTATGGAGAATGGAACAGCGATACCTTACTCTATCGATAAGTTACAGGATAGAGGTAAATTCTTCGTATCTCCAGGTGAAGATATATATGAAGGTCAAGTAATTGGTGAGAACTCTCGTCAAGATGACATGAACATCAACATCACAAAAGCTAAGAAGCAATCTAACGTACGTTCATCTGGTGCAGATGATAAAGCAAAGATTGTTCCTGCTATCAAGTTTTCATTAGAAGAGGCACTAGAATATATTCAGAAAGATGAGTATGTAGAGGTTACTCCTAATCACTTGAGATTACGTAAGATTCACCTTAAAGAGGTAGATCGTAAGCGTTTTAAAATAGCTTAAGAATCTTAGAAATAAGAATACTATAGAAAAAACCTACTCGTACTGAGTAGGTTTTTTTATGCGCTTTCGCGAAAGCTAAACCTAACAACTATTACTTTCTAAGGCCTAGTATGCTAAAAAAGAAGCTAAAAAGAATGGTCTGTACACCAAGTAACAATATTGTAATAGCAGGAATTACTATGCGTAAAGTGCTTACACCCGTAATATCTCCAAAGTTTACAGCTTGCCAATTCTGATAAGCATACACAGTTGCTATGATGGCTATTAAAATAAGCGTAAAGCCTACAATCAAGCCTTTTTCTAAAGTAAGCACTTTAAAGAGCTGATCATATTTTTTTGATTTAGGTAGTAAATCATTTTCTACTGTATAAATTTTAGTCAAGCCGTAAAATAGTGTGAGTTGAAAACCGACAAGAAAAGTGGCGCTACTATATAGTAGCGTGTGAACCCCTAGTGTAATATCACCTAAATGTATGGGTCCAGTAACGAGAATAGTAGATAGTATAAATCCAACAGTCATAAGTAAGATTCCTGGAATCATAAATAACCAGCTAGGGCTGTATAGCAGTAAGAAGCGCAGGTGTCTCCATCCATCTTGCCAAGTATTGAGATGTGGTGGTCGTGTACGACCGTCAGGATGTAAGATGGTAGAAACTTCTACAATTTTCATCCCTTTTAAACTTGCTTTTACAATCATCTCTGAGGCAAACTCCATACCTGTAGTTTGTAACTCCATTCTCTGGAAAGCATTTTTACTAAAACCTCTTAAGCCACAATGAAAATCGCCAATGTTAGATTTAAAAAATAATCGCCCTATAAATGATAGTACAGGATTACCTAGATATTTATGTAAGAAGGGCATTGCTCCTTTTTTGATTCCGCCTTTAAAGCGATTACCCATTACCAAGTCGTTTCCTTTACGTAATTCATTAACATAAGGCATGAGATTTGAAAAATCGTAACTATCATCGGCATCTCCCATGATGATGTAAACTCCTCGAGCTGCCTGTATTCCTTCCTTTAATGCGCTTCCATATCCTTTATGAAGTGCGTTTACTACAATTGCTCCATGCTTTTTTGCTATGTCCTGCGAGCCATCTGTACTGCCATTATCACTTATGATAACCTCACCCTGTATAGATTGATTTACCAAAAACTCATTTGCCTTCTGAATACAAATAGCAAGCGTTTCGGCCTCATTGAGACAAGGCATCACTATCGAAAGTTCAATTTTCATTAGTAAGATTTTTTTTGGTAGTTATCATATCTATTGTGAGAAAAACAATTAGAAATAGAACCCAATCATTGTAAAATGTAAATCGCTGTATAGTGTGCATTGCTATGGAGACTACTGCCATATTTGCCATTGTGCAAATAGTAAAGAATAACACAGTTTTATTGAGAATCGCAGGCTCTTTAATGAAATCTGTGAGGCTTATTAAAAATAGAATTACAAATAAAACAAACATACTAATGGAACCAAAGCCATTAATAAAATTCATAATATATAATTTAGTCCAATCTACTTTATTATCCCAAGTAAGAGTTGCTGTCATCGATGTTGTTAGCTGGTCAACGAGGATAAAGTTTTCGTCAGTAAGCTCTCCATCACTTACTACCTCTAGTCCCTTATAAAATAAAGTTGCATTTGCAATCTTACTATAATGTTCCTCGTAGATATCAATATCTGGTTCATTGGGATTTTTTTTATGATTGACATTGAGTCCTTCTTCTTTAAGAATGGCAAACATTGTCTCAAAATAATCTTTTTCTTGAGGATCCTCATAAAGTAAATTATCTCCTTCTTCGGCAGTAAAAATTGCAGGAGTAAATAAATGTATACCTGTCCAAGGAGTACTTACAAAATGGTTATGTTGTACATAATGATATGTTTTATCTGCCAAATTTGTGAGAAAAGGTAATATCAAAAATGCTAGCGCTAAGATTAGTGGTTTTTTAGAAGTCCTATTTCGATAATAAAGATTCAAGCAAATAAGTATTCCAATTGGGACAAGAAAGACAAACTGCGTCCGCGTTAATAGCAGTACAAAGAGTACAATAAAGGCTTTGGTCAATGGCTTTGATACGTTATTCAAAAATGCATTGAAAAAGAATGTAATTGTAATTAGATAAAGAGGATAAGATATTGCCTCACTTAAGATATTGTTGCCTATTCCTCTTTCAGCAATATATGGGTATAGCACCATTCCGAAAAGGAGCACAAGCCAATAAACTGACAGTGAAGTCCATTTTCTAAGTTTAGTAATCATGAATAATGCTGCACTTATGCCCATAAGGGTTTGTGATGCAATTAGAGCAATGTCTTCGTAGCTCCCAAATAATAAGTTAAGAATTTTAAGAAATAATGGATATACTGGAGTTCTATAAATTGCAGCCGTTATGTAGCCTTCAGAGTCAGGGAATATATGAACGGGTCGTAAAAGAGCAGTAACAAGAACTAATATAGCAATCAAAATAATTGCTATGGTATAACTTTTATTACTTTTTAAAGACCTCATAATCTGCATCAACAGTAATTTTAATTTATTTGGCTAAAATAGATATTCTGTTCAAAGTACTTGTAGTATAATTCACATCAATCAAAAGAACGATTATATATAATTATGTTCGTATTTTACAGTACTAACAGAGCAACTCCCAGTATTTGAAATCATCTTATACCATCCATAAGTTTCAACAAAAGGACACCGTCCAGTGGAACGATTTTATCACTACGGCAAAGAATGCTACGTTTCTTCATAATCGATCTTTTATGGATTATCATTCAGATCGTTTTGTAGATCATTCTGTAATGATCTATAAAAATGAAAAAGTAGTAGCTGTTTTACCCGCAAATAGTAAAGGAAATCAATTGTATAGTCACCAAGGCCTCACTTATGGTGGTTTGTTGCTTTCGCGAAAGCTAAAAACGGCAGACACATTAGAACTTTTTAAAGAACTCCTCAAGTATCTGGAAAGTAAAGAAATTACCATATTAGACATAAAACAACCTCCTAGCTTCTATACACAACTACCTAGTGAGGAAGTAGAATACCTCTTGCACTTAACGCAAGCAGAATGTTATAGAGTAGATAGCGCCTCTGTCATTGATTATAGAAGTAACGTACAGATTCAATCCAATAGACTTGAGGGAGTGAAAAAAGCTCAAAAACACGATTTACTTATTAAAGAAGAAGATTATCTTGAAGATTTCTGGGATGTTATATTAATTCCTAACCTTAAAGAGCAACATAATGCGGAACCTACACACTCTATAGAAGAGATAACCTTATTAAAGAAAGCGTTCCCGAATAATATTAGACAGTTTAATGTATATCACGATGGAAATATTATAGGAGGAGCTACAATATTTGAGACAAATACAACAGCACATGTCCAGTATATCTCGGCAAATAGTGAAAAGCAAACTTTAGGTACATTAGACTTTCTTTTTAATCATCTTATAAAAGTTACATTTAAAAACAAGAGATATTTTGATTTTGGAACCTCAAATGAGAATGCAGGAAAACAACTCAATAAAGGACTTACTTATTGGAAAGAATGTTTTGGCGCACGTACTTTTGTGCATCGAAGCTTTAAAATAGACACTGCAAATCATATCTATTTAAATAACGTACTGGTATGATTCCATTTTTAGATCTTAAAAAAATAAATGCTCCCTTTGAACAGGAGTTTAAAAACAAGTTCGATTCCTTTTTAGCGAAAGGATGGTATGTACTAGGAGAAGAGGTGCAACTCTTTGAAGCAGAATATGCTCAGTATTGTGGAACTACACATTGTGTAGGTACAGCAAATGGTCTCGATGCTTTACGACTCATTTTTGAAGGCTATAAAATCTTAGAACAACTTCAGGAAGGAGACGAAGTTTTAGTTGCAAGTAATACGTATATCGCTACGATTATCGCTATCAAGCAGGCTGGTTTGATTCCAGTATTAGTAGAAGCTTCGTTACTTACATTAAATTTCGATTTTGAAGATCTAGAACATAAAATTACTCCTAAAACGAAAGTAGTTTTACCTACGCACTTGTATGGGGAACTTACGGATATGGAAAGGATTAACGCTTTCGCGAAAGCGTACAACCTACTCGTAATTACAGATTGCGCACAATCACACGGAGCGAAGGATGTTAATGGAAATCGCAGCGGATCACTAGCAGATGCGAGTGCACACAGTTTTTACCCTACTAAAAATCTAGGAGCGTTAGGAGATGCTGGAGCAATTACCACAGATAATGAATCGCTTGCTCAGGTGGTAAAAAAATATCGAAATTATGGCTTTAAAGAACGCTATGTAGCCGAATATGCAGGAGTTAATTCTAGACTTGATGAGATACAGGCAGCATTCTTGAGAATAAAATTAAGAGACTTAGATATACAAAATCAAAAACGTCGTGAGATTGCAATCCAATATCTCAGCAAGATTGATAATAAACATATTTTACTACCTCAATTAGATAAAGAGGAAAATCATGTGTGGCACTTGTTTGTGATACGAAGTGTTTATCGAGATCAATTACAGGCATACTTAAAAAATCAAGGAATAGGGACTAATATTCATTATCCAGTTCCTCCTCATAAGCAAGAGGGACTTAGCGAGTACAATATGCAATCATTTCCCGTTTGTGAGCAATTGCATAAAGAGGTGCTCAGTATTCCATTATCACCCGCATTATCAGAGGAAGATGTTGAGGATATTATAACAGCGCTAAACAACTTTAGATGCTAAGTAAAATACGCGCTAGTATAGGTGACAATACACTTTTAAAGATAGGCTCAATAAATGCTGTGAGTGTAGTTCTCCAAATTTTAGGAGGGCTTATAACTTCAAAACTTATTGCTATTTATCTAGGAGAGCGTGGCATGGCATTACTAGGTTATCTGCGCAATTTTATGACTTCGGCTCAAGCTGCAGGAAATCTAGGTTTGTCTAACGGTATTGTCAAGTACGTAGCTACCGGTGATGAGAAGAGTCATCCATTATCAAATTTATTGTCCACTGCTGTTATTGTGAGTCTCGTTGCGACTTTAATTGTATCGTTGGTGTTATATATAGGCGCTGCTTATTTTAATACACAGGTTTTTGGAGAAGGGACAGAGTACATGTACGTATTTAAGCTGCTGGCAATAGCCTTACCGTTTATAACACTCAACGGTATTTTACTTGCTATTATTAATGGGCAGTCGGCTTATAAGAAGGTGGTTAACATTCAAATATTTTCTAATCTTTTAGGTCTTGCTATAGCGGTGTTAAGTATTGTATACTACGGTGTGCAAGGTGCACTATTTGCACTAGTTATAAGTCCAGCAGTGATACTTGTGATTACCTTAATTGCACTGGGAAAGCAAGGTGATGTATTGAGAAGTATTTTATGGTCAAACTTTGATACAGCAGCGCTACGAAAGCTAGGATCGTACACACTTATGGCTTTGTTCTCTATGATTGTGCTGCCGCTCGTATACATTGCCATACGTAAAGAGATAGGTGATGGTGCTGGTTACTGGGATGCAATGACAAGAATATCTAGTTATTATGTGAAGTTCGTCGCCACACTTATGACATTATATATACTTCCTCAACTCGCAAAGGCAACTACAGACGCATCCTTTAGAAAGGAGATATTTGGGTTTTATAAAACCGTTCTTCCACTCTTTGGAGTAGGACTTGTGGTAATATATCTACTACGTGATTTTATTGTAGGACTCATTTTTACCGAAGATTTTATCCCCATGACGCATCTTTTTAAATGGCAGCTCTTAGGTGATTTTTTTAAGGTAGCTTCCATCGTGATAGGATATCAAATTATTGCAACAAACAATCTAAAGCTATTTTTAATAACAGAGATAATATCACTAGTAGTTATCTATTGTTCCGGGATTTACTTGGTGCGAGAATTTGGATATGAGGGAGCGTCTATGGGACATTGCTTTAGTTATTTTATACATTTATTGGTATTACTGTTTATCTTTCGGAAACCATTATTTGGTAAAACAATAGCAGCAAGTGAGTAGACTCAGTAACATATTACAATCTTTTAGAATCTGGAAGTATAAAATGCTTTCATCTCAAAAAAGTATCGATGGCAAAGCGGTACTTCATCAACCAGCGCAAATTAATGGTAAAGGAAAAGTATGCTTTCGCGAAAGCGTA
Source organism: Dokdonia sp. Dokd-P16 (assembly GCF_003095655.1). NCBI lineage: Bacteria > Pseudomonadati > Bacteroidota > Flavobacteriia > Flavobacteriales > Flavobacteriaceae > Dokdonia > Dokdonia sp. Dokd-P16. Next base: position 287,501 of record NZ_CP029151.1, on the reverse strand, counting down.
CATATAGGTGTTATCAATTCGCCATTATTTTATAATACCTATGCGTATATAGAAGCAAGGAAAGTGGACAGTGAGATCATCTTTGGGAAAGACGTTGCTATTAATAATAACTTTTGTGCGATCGCAAATGAGTCTTCTATTACTATAGGAGACAGAACAACCATAGGTTTAAATTGTAGTATTTATAATTGTAATTTTCATAGTCTTAATCCCGAAAAACGCAGGTTAGTTACAGGATCTAGCGCAGCTGTGACTATAGGTGAGAATGTTTTTATAGGAAATAATGTGAGTATCTGGAAAGGTGTAACTATAGGAGATAATGCCGTGATTGCGGCAGGAAGTAAGGTTACAGGAAATGTAGCTGCGGGAACAACGTTTTCTAGCTTTTCTTAAAGAATTAATTATTCCAAGTATCAATGTAAGTTTGTGCGACTTTCTTATAATGATGATGAGTCTCAATAAATAATCGAGCGTTCCTTCCTATCTCCTCAATGGTTTCTGGATTTTCAATGAGTTTCTTTAAACTGCGCACTATTTGATCTACATCTGGCGTAGCATCTACGGCCACAGTTTCTGAAAGATTGTAATGCTCCTTAAAGTGAATGCCAGCGCCAGTAAACACTACTTTACCTTGTGCCATAGCTTCAAGAGCATTATAGCCTTGATCATGTGAATATACTTGATCTAGAATAATATGTGCGCTATTATACTTTTTAATATAGGTTTTATAGGGTAAGCTTTCGGTGGTAATTATAGTAACTTTTGAAGCATATTTCTCTTTAATTATTGCAAGCGCATTTTCAAAAATATCATTTCCTTTCTTAAAATAGTTTGCGCGATTTATACCATGAAAGATTACAATAGGATTTGTATTCTCCTGAGATAAGCTTTTAATGGTATCTGTGTTTATGGGATTAGGAATTAAACCTACATATGCATCATGACCTTTGAGCGGTATATGATAGTCAAGATCTGTAGCAATCACGCCATCTATAAGCTCATATAATTCTTTATGTAGTTCCTTATAACCAAGCTCGAGATACTTAAGCACAGGGGCAAAAGATTTCTTATCTATCTTTTCTTCTTGAAACGGTGTTACTATAGTGTATGGAAGCTCCTCTGTAAATGCATGTGTGATACTTGGATAATCTGCACCACAAGAGAGGAGAAATACTTTCTTATTGTGATTTTTTAAATACTGAGCTATTTCTAGTTCTAATGACGGTGTGGTGTTGAAACTAGACTCATTAATGAGCTGTACCACATCATAACCAGAAAGTTGTGGTTTTAAAGTGTTGAATGATTTTCGTAAAGCGATTTCAGAAATATCAATACTAACTGCTTTAAGAATAATAAGTTTAAGCTTTTTTCTCCATCCGCTAGTGTAGCCTCTTTCAAGTTTAATATCTACAGGATAGTTTTTAAATCCATCGCCACTTCCCACAATCGTTACTTCGTGACCTAACTGTAGGAGTCCTTCTTTGAGCGAATTGTGAAGTCGGCTGTATTCGCCTACAAGTAAGATGCGCATTGACTATATTTGGTATTCAAAATTTCTTCCGTTGCCTAAAGATACTCATAAAAAAATTGCGTTAGTTACCATCTCTTTGGCAGGTGGTGGCGCAGAGCGATCGCTGGGGATTTTATCGACTATGTTGTCTGGATTAGGGCACACGGTGCATATCGTCACCTTAAGAGAAGACATTGAAGTCCCATACACAGGAACACTTTTTAATTTAGGGAGTTATAAATTTACTGATGATTCTTTAACCGCTAGATGGGGTCATTTGAAGAGATTAAGAGCGTATTTAATCCAGCACAATTTTGATTTAATTATAGACAATAGATCTAGACCCTCTCTACTTAAAGAGATTTGCTATACGCAATACATCTATCGTAACCTTAAAGTCGCATTTATGGTGCGTAGCGCCCGTTTAGAAACCTATTTCCCTAAGCCCATATCTATAGCAAAGAGACTTTACAACAACTCCAATTTTATAGGAGTTTCAAAACGCATTTGTGATAAGATCACAGAGACTTATGGCTTCAGAAACACAAACCACATTTACAATGCTATTCCTCAATTTTCAGTAGCAGAAACTTCTAGTACATTGCCCAGTACCTATATTCTTGGTTATGGGAGACTCGTAGATGATGTTAAGAATTTTAGTTTGATGATTTCCGCTTTCGCGAAAGCGAACTTAAAAACACCTCTCGTAATAATGGGAGACGGTCAGGATAATGAAAAACTAGTTATCCTGGCCAAAAAACTAAACGTTAGCAATAAAATCTACTTTGTAGGTCATCAAAGACAACCGTCCTCCATCGTGAAAAATGCATTATTTACGCTCTTAACTAGTCATTATGAAGGTTTCCCAATGGTGCTTGTAGAGTCATTATCACTAGGAACTCCAGTGATAAGTGTAGATTGCGAGTCTGGACCTAATGAAATAGTACAACACGGTCATAATGGATTATTAGTTCCTAATTATGATATAGTGGCATTATCTAATGCTATACGTATGTTTGTTCTTGATGGCGAACTTTTAGCACATTGTAAATCAAATGCCAAAGACAGTGTAGCACACTTGTCACAAGAACAGATTAGTAATGACTGGAATACACTGATAAATTCCTTATGAAAAAAATTATAGAAATCCCTAGAATAACAGACCCGCGAGGCAACCTTGCGGTTATAGAAAATGGTGTGTTTCCACATGATATCAAGCGAGTTTATTATTTACACGATGTACCTAGTGGCGCCTATCGCGGCGGTCATGCACATAAAGAATGTGTAGAATTGCTCATTGCAGTAAGCGGTAGCTTTGAAGTGGTGCTCGATAATGGAACGACTAAAGAACGGGTTATGCTTAACAATCCGAGTGAAGGCTTGTTAATTGATGTGAGTATATGGCGAGAACTAGAAAATTTCTCATCTGGTTCTGTTTGTCTCGTACTCGCTTCTCATGAATATGATGAGCAAGATTACATCCGCGATTATAAAGATTTTATTGGCTAGAAAGCAGATAGATTAATCCCCGCTTGTGCTAATAGTTCTTGGGATTTAAACGCTATTTTCAAAACGCTCGGAGGTAAATTAATTAGAAACCGCTGTCTACTATTAAGACTATTTAGGTCAAGATTATCAAGATATACGGTCGCTCTTTGCGGCTCATTCCATAACCTAGCCCTCAGTATTAAGGAATATCTATTGAGATCTATAAATTTCTTTAAGCTCTCAAGCTCTTCTTCTTCATTAAGATAATTGAGATAATCAGGTCTATGTGTAACACTGCTTATACTTTTATAAAGACTTTGTGGCGCATAGATATAAGTTACAGCGGGCTTAGTACTGAAAGCTACTCGATATTTAATTCCTATTCTAATCCATAGATCTGTGTCTTGTCCGCTTTTTATGGACTCATCATAAGACCCAATATCATGAAAAACGGACTTATGTATCACTGCAGAACTACTCGTTAATAGCGAGTTTTTATAGCTACTCTCAAAGTAGTTTAGATCTAGAAAAGTGTCTTCATTTGGATTATCAAAACTATAGTTACTTGCTGTAGTTTTTCCTATATATTCTTTGAATACCGCTGTCGCGAAAACGTAATGATGAGGAAACATATGCATGAGACTTACAATCTCGGCTAGATAATAGTTTTCCCAAACATCATCTCCATCCAGAAGCGCAATAAAGGATCCTTTGGCAGATTTAATACCTATATTTCTAGCTGCACTAGCACCTACATTTTGAGGTAATTCGATATAATTTATGGCTGCTTGATCAATATTTTTGATGATGTTAGCACTATCATCAGTTGAACCATCATTAACTATAATAATCTCAAAATCTTGCACCGATTGGTTTAAGACACTTTCTACAGTCTTCTGTATAAAGTCCTCCTTATTATAAACCGATATGACTACCGAGAACTTAGGCATTTTCTTTAAGAGTTATATAATGATGTAGTCTGTACAAGTCAAAAAGCAATAGAGATGGCTTCTTGCTCATTAAGTTTTTTTCAATGTACTTGATACCTTTACCTATGGTAACCCTAAAAATAAGTACTCCTCTGTATTTTTTAAGAGTAAGGTAGCTTTTTTGTAAACGTGTGAAGTCTTGAGCCATTAGACCATTCTCTTCATAATAAATAAGAGTTTCTATCGCTTGTGAAGACTTTTTTAAAAACACATCGTTCTTTTCTAAACCTTGATGTATTACTGGGTTATCTATGTGTTGGACATCATACCCTTGTTTAAAAATTTGATAGGAGAATATATTATCAAGACCATACCTATTTGATTCAATTGTATTTAGCTTTAAAAAAATTTCCTTTTTTACAAGTATATTTTGAGAAATGATATAGTAAGGTTTTTTTAACCTTACTTTAGCTAATTGTGCTTCTCTTTGTAAACCGTATCTATGTCTTAGCGCGGAGTTATGGTTGCCATTTTTTAAATATGAAACTCCACCATGAATAATATCATGTGATAATTTGAGATGAGAAACATAATTTTCAATAAAATTTATTGAAGGTAGTGCAACATCTGCATCTAGAAATAGTAGCCAACTATATGTTGCATTATCGGCAAGTTTAGAACGGGTGGCAGTTCTACCTAAATTGGTAGCGTTTATTAGCCGTTTTACGTTAGTGTTTCCTAGAAGTTGTACGTTTTTTTCTGTTTGTAAATAAGATGCATCTTCACAGAAAATCAATTCAAAAGTAATCCTCGCACGATGTGCTTGCTCACAGATAGACTGGACAAGATCTGTGATATCAGTATTATATGTAGGGATAAGTATAGAAAGCATTAAAGTAATGTCAATATACGCTAAATAGAAGTTTTAGGCATTTTACTAGCCAAAATCTATATGAAGTCTCACTCATTAATTTATATGAGGAAGACTTCATTATCAATCAAACACCAATTTATTGATGAATTGGATAATATATATGCTCAGAAAAGATTTTAAACTGTTTTCTGTACAACCTCAAAAACCTTATTACCATCGCACTTCAGTGTTTTAGATGGGTATTTTAATAAGAGCGCATAATCGTGAGTTGCCATTAGTATAGTGTTCCCATTCTTATTAATCTCTTGAAGCACTTCCATGACTTCAACACTGGTTTGCGGGTCAAGATTTCCAGTAGGTTCATCTGCAAGGATAAGCTCGGGATCATTGAGTAAAGCGCGTGCAATAGCAATACGTTGTTGTTCTCCACCAGAAAGCTGATAAGGGAACTTAAATCCTTTGCTTTTCATCCCCACTTTATCAAGAACCGAATCTATTTTACTTGTCATAGCAGCCTTATCCTTCCATCCAGTTGCTTTTAAAACAAATTTTAAATTCTCGATAACGGTTCGGTCATTTAATAATTTAAAATCCTGAAAAACAACACCTAGCTTACGGCGTAAAAATGGGATATTCTTTTCCTTAAGTCCATTGAGATCAAACCCTACAATATTCCCTTTTCCCTCTGTGAGCGGTAAATCACCATAAAGCGTTTTCATGAAACTACTTTTTCCAGAACCCGTTTTACCTATAAGATACACAAAGTCACCTGGTTCAATGGTAACATTAACTTCAGATAAAATTAAATTTTCTCGCTGATATATAGCAGCGTGTGAGAGTTCAAGAACGGGTGTAGACATAAATTTTATTATTACACTCAAAGTAACGGAATTTCGATGAAAGTGTTTTAAAGCTACTTCAAAAGTTTTATAATAAGTTGTGCAATCTCGCTTTCGCGAAAACAACAAAAAAGCCCCCAGTAACACATACTGAGGGCTTCTGTAATCAATGTATGCTTTCCTTATCTCTTCAACGTAAAGTGTCCGTTTACGGTTCTTTGTGTTCCTTCCTCATCTACTTCTGTAAACTCTACGCGGAACCAGTAATCACTTGATGGCATAGGTTGTCCATTAAATGTACCGTCCCATCCAGCACCTACTGGGCTGATTTGTTTTAATAGTTTTCCGTATCTATCAAAGATGAAGATCTTTGCATTTAAGTTTGGTGCCACTCCCAGTCCTATAATATTCCATGTGTCGTGGAAACCATCTGCGTTTGGTGTAAAGAATCGTGGGTAGTCAATTATCCCTATCTCTACTTCTGAAATACTACAGTTACCACTCGCCAGTCTTCCAAAAACAGTGTGTGTTCCCGGTGTTACTCCTGTAAAAGTTGTACTGCTCTGGAAAGGTCCGTCATCTATCGCAAACTCATATATTGAAGCTGCATCTGCTCCAGTAATATTAATGACTTCTACTGTGTATAATCCGCTATTATTAAAAGAAGATTCTACAACGACCGCTTCAAAAACGGGAGCACTCTCTGCGCTATACACCGCTTCTGCTACATAGTCGCAGCTTGTACCATCTCCATAAGTAGCGGTAATCATCACTTGATACGTCCCTGCAGCATCGATGGTCACCTCAGGGTTTAAGGATACTAATGCACCATCACGTGTCCAAGCATAACTATAAGTAACCCCAATCTGCGGACTCTCCACCGTACCATCAATGGTAAATGGATTAAGCGCTTCGCCTGTAATCTCATCTACACAAATCTGTCCGCCTTCATTAGTTAAATTGGTGTATGGTAACGGTTGTACAAATATCTCAAAATCTACTACCGTGCTACTCTCACAGCCACTTGCAGTGTTTACCGCTCTAGCATAAATCACCTGCGGATTTATGGTGTTTTCAAAAGCACTAGGCGTAGCAATCGCATTTGTCATCGCCTGGGCATCTGCAAGGCTGGTGTAATAACTCACGGAAGTTGCGGCTACGTTTCCAGTGATGACAGCGTTTTGCTGAGTAAGATCAAAAGTTGCTGTGCTCTGCTCTGGCGCGATATTTACTCCAAAATCGTCTGCACATTGCACGATATTATCAGCTGGAAATACCTCTGGGCGTGACTCTACCGTAAAGATGATGCTGGTAAAATTCACGCATCCCGTGATCGCATTTTCTATACGCACAAATAATTCTTGATTATCTGCCACCGTGTATGGCGAGCTAAGGGCTGCTGCATTTGCTGCCGCTTGCACCTCTAGTTCATGGTAAGTGATAATAAAATCACTGGTTACCTGCGGCGCAGCAAGTAATCCAGCCAAATCTGCGAGGGTCGTAAGATCTACACTTCCCATCGAGTCATCACCATCAAATTCTTCACAGAAGGTATAATCTACCGGTCCAGCTTCAGCTAAGATCGGTAGCGGATTTACCACTACTTCAAAAGGAACGACTACAAAACATAGATTTCCGTCGCTATCCAAGTCGCTGTCTCCTGGCACATCACGTTCTACTCTTGCGTATAATGTTTGGTTGCCAGTCACGGTATTGATAAACGCAGTCACATCTGCAATGGCTAGCGTGGTGTCTTCTGGGTTCGCTTCCGCGAAAGCGAGTTCTGTATACACCGTTATATTCACCGGTTCTGCTCCCGCAATCTGCGCGATAGCAGGTGTTAAATCAAAGATTTCAAAACCATCTGTTGCCGAACCTGAATCTGCATCAATCACTCCGTCACCATCGGTATCAATATCTGTGGTCGTATCACACACTTCTAGCGCATCTGGATTGGTATTTGGCGTTGGCAGTGGTAATACTTCAATATTAAAGGTCGTTCCATCACTACACCCTGCTGGGCTTGATACTACTGCCTGGATGGTTTGAGGATTTAAAACATTTGTGTACGCCGAAGGATCTGTAATAGGAGTTCCTGCGTTTAATGCAGCAATACTTTCATAATACACTACCGTAAGCAGCGGATCACCACCAGTGAGACTGGCTTGGTTTACGCTTAAGTCAAATACGGTAAAAGTATCTGTATCATCATCACAAATCATCAGGTCTAGCTCATCACCATTCGGGTTTGCCGTAGGTGGTGTCTCTACCGATATCTCAAAAGAGCCAATGGCAGCACATATATTTGGAGAGCCGTCACTTACTTGCAAACGTATCCAGATAATCTCAAGAGGTGTTATCTGCGTTGCTGAATAAGCGGTTGGATTTACAATCGCATTGATTCCTAAATCGGCATCTGCTTGTGTATTATGGTAAGTAATAACAAGGGTTGCTGGATCTTGCGTTCCTATAATCGCAGCCTCATTTTGAGTAAGGTCAATAACCTCCATTAAATCATTATTATCATCACACGCTGCAAGAGTTGCTAGTGTTGCTGGAAGCTCAGGAATAGGAAATACAATAAGCTCAAACTCATAAATCTTCGTACAACTTGTGGCTGTGGTAGCATCCGTATCTTGTGCAACTACATACAGCGAAGTCATCCCTGAAATGTTATTATAAGGAACCGTAATATCTATCTGACCTGCTCCTGTATCTGCCGTTGCATTATCTAGTGTTTCATAAAAACGTAAGTCTATATCCGTTACTGTTGCTAGTAAGTCGTCATTATATTGCTGCAAGTCAAAAGCTCCAAAGCCATCATTATCTTCATCACAAGCAATTGCTGCTGGTAATGGCTCTCCAATGACTGGCAGCGGATTCACCTGAAGGTCTACCGTAGTTTGAGCACCACACATTCCTGCCTGATCACTTGTAACTAAAATAAAAATAGTCTGCGGACTCATGCCTGTATTTATATAGGCTGTTGGGGTCATTATCGCATTAGTTGCTCCAGCATCTAAGTCGGCTTGTGATTCATAATAGCTAACACTTAAAGTGGTGTCTCCTCCAGTGATTAAGCTATCAAGGCTCGTTAAATCAAAACTTGTAATCCCATCACTATCGGTGCCTACCAGTGCTCCTGCGCTATCACACTCTTCAAAAACACCAGGAGGTGTGATTGCTGGAATCATCGCTATGTTTAAATTGAAAGTACCAACGACCGTACATCCTGTAGTTGTATTTTCTAGACGCACCCAGATTGGCGTGGTTGGTGCACTTGCTAAATAGTTCAGCGGATCTGCAACTGGCATATCACTTGCGCTTCCTACCATCGCCTCTGCGCTAGCCAGCGTTTCATGATATGTGAGGGTAACATCAGCAGTGGTTTGTGTTCCTAGAACAATTGGATCATTTTGAGTAAGATCAAAAAGCGCTTGTCCATCTACATTATCATCGCAAGAAGTTAAATCTGGGATTACTGTAGGAAGTACAGGTGCTGGTTGTACGGTAAGTACTAGTTCGATGACACGGTAACACTGGGTTGCTGTTGCCGGGTCCGTATCGGTTGCTCGTACATATATTGTTCTAGATGCTGTTTCATAAGCCGCCGGTGTTGCTATCGATGGACTTCCCAGTTCCGCGGAAGCGAGTGTTTCGTGAAAAGTGAGTGACATAAAAGTCTCTCCATTAATAATATCTGTAGTTACTTGGCCTGTAAGATCAAATACTGCATCTCCATCATTATCTGTATCACCATCATTTGCCATGGTATCACATTCTTCTACCGCTGTAATCGTGGTAGGTGATGGTAATGGGTTTACTACTAGGGTGAGCGTGATAGTTTCAAAACAACTAGTTACAATATTCTCAACTCTAGCAAAGATGGTTTGGTTAGCCATTACCGTGTTTTGATATACATCAGGAAGTGCTGGCACACCTGCATCAGCATCGCCTTGGGTAAGGTGATAGCTCACTGCCCAGTCATCATTACCGCCAGTAATCTCATCATCACGGCTACGCAAATCAAAACTTGCAAACTCATCGGTATCACTACCGCTCTCTAGATCATCACAAAGCTCATACTCGGCAGGTTGCACTGGAGTAGGAAGCGGATTCACAATAAGGGAAAGGGTCGCTATATTACTACAAAAAGTAGCCGTGGTCGTTGGTTGCGCCGTATCTGTTACTACTGCAAAAACAGTCGCCGTGTTGCTGGTGTAAGCGGTAGAAGCTGCGATGGCAGGCGTTCCATTTTCCGCGGAAGCGAGAGAAGAAAACCACTCTACACTGTGGGTAGCAGGGTCTAAACTTCCTAAAATATTTACTACTTGGGTACTTAAATCAAAAATCTGTAGTCCGTCGCTATTATCATCACAAAGCGTAAAAGGAGTTGCATTTTCATTAGGCATCGGAGTATTAAGTACTCTCAGGGTAAGTGGTGTCGTGTCATAACAACCTATCGCATTAAATACACGAGCAAAAACTATTTGCTCAAAAGGATCGTTATTGATATACATTGCTGCGTCCAGTTCTTGACCTACAGGCGCATTATCTGCATCTGCCTGAGTGAGGTAATAAGCAACACTCAAACTAGGGTCTCCACCAGTGATTTCAGCATCTCTAGAAGAGAGTACAAAAAAGTCAAACACACCATCATTATCATCATCACAAGCCTCATAGTCGGCTGGAGTGACAGCCACAGGCACTGGGAAACTACGGATACTCATACTCGTCGTTGAAAAACAAGCTGTTGTATTATCAGTTACGCGGACTTCTACAATCTGAGGATTGCTTGTGGTGGTAAACATCGTGCTATCTGGAATACTTGCATCACCAGTAGCAGCGCCAGCAGCGTCCAAGTGATAGGTTACCGTGAGATTTGCATTAAAACCACTGGTAATTTCGGCATCTTTTTGAGAAAGATCAACCGTGGTAAATCCATCTGCTACACCGTCATCATCACACACTTGAAGTTCTAATGGCGTAATAGCCACAGGATTTTGATTCACAATAATCTCAAAATTCATTGCAGTATCAAAGGTCGTACACGTGCTGCTTATGCTTCTTAGACTATAGAAAATAGTCTGCGGGTTACTACTATTTGAAAAAGAAGTAGGATTTCCAATCGCCACAGGAGGTGTTGCCGAGTAAGCCGCTATGCTCTCATAAAATGTAACTTCTAGATCTGTATCTCCAGCAGTTATCTCTGCTGTATTCTGCGTTAAATCAAAAGAAGCTGCATTTGCTACAGCAGAACAGGTTTCAATATTACTGATTGTAGGTAGGAATGTTGGGTTGGGAGTGACTGTGAGTTGTATATGTATGCCTAGACCGCGACAGTCATTTGCAGTGTCACCATCTACGCGTACCCAAATATTTTGGTTACCATTATTATCAGTGAGATTTAGGTTATTAGTATAAGAATTTATGATACTATTAAGTGAATTAATTTCAGTCTCTGCTTCTTGCTGTGTTTCATAATAACTGACAGTAAGCATTTGCCCTACAGGAAAAAGCGCTAGAATTTGTGCCGTCGCGTCCGAAAAATCAAAAATTGCTTCACCATCATTGTCCGTGTCGCATTCAAAATATTCTAATAGAAACGTATCAGGTATCTCAGAGGTGTCAACCTCAAGATTAATTTGTCCCTGACGAATACAGCCATTTGAAGTAGTAACGGTTACAAATATAGACTCATTATTTACGGTTTGATTTGTATAGCTCGTAGGGAATGATATTGGATTATTACCAGAGTCAAAGTAAGTAAAGGTTTCATTTTGCCAATTAGGACTTAGAAGTGATTCAGCTTCGGTCAAGTTAAATAGAGCAAATCCGTCTGTGTCAGTATCACATTGACTAAGTAAGACTGGTGTCGTGATTACCGGAAGTGGCGCTACTACAATATCAAAAGTGGTCATAGCAAAACAAGAATCATTCTGATTATTTGAAACCCGTGCAGTTATACTTTGTCCGCCAGCATCTGTATTGTAAAATGTAGACGGCAAGGGATTTGAATTTGATGTTGCATCATTTAGGTTAGCGTGGTAGCTTACATTAAATACGGAGGGGTTTTGGCCGTCCAGAATTACTGAATTTAAAGTAAGAAAATCAAAATTTACAAAGCCATTGGTGTCACTTCCATCAATCGAATTATCACAGATAGTGTAATCTCCTGGATGTACAGCAGTAGCTTGAGGGATGATATTCACAGTAATATCTGTAAACTGAGCGCATAAGTTATTATCTGAATTATAGATTCTAGCCGTTATAGTATCTGTTCCATTTACACTAAAAGCCGTTGGATTAGCAATGATATTAACTTCGGCAGTAGCATCAGCATTAGTAGGGTAGTAGTCAATATTGAATACTGAAGCATCTTGGCTAACGAGTACTATAGAAGATAAATCTGTTAAGTCAATAATCTCAACTCCATCATCAGATAGGTCATCACAAATATTTTGAGTGGGAACAGCATTAGCCGTAGGTTGAGCATCTACAAATAGAGGTATTGCGATTGTGTCAAAACACGAGTTACTAAAGTTATTTTCAATTCTTGCATATACTGTTGTACTAGAAGTCTCAAAAGCTGAAGGATTAGAAAAAGATAATACGTTATCTATAGCTTGCTGTTCAGTTGTGTGCCAAGTGATGCTAAAGCTTGTTTCGTTTTGTGTGCCTAGAATAGTTGTTTCAGTAAGAGTCTCTAAATCAAATATTGCAATTCCATCATTTGTAATATCATCACAAATTCTTATTGTAGGTACAAGATTTGCAACAGCTTCGTCACTTATGGTGACTGTAAAGCTAAATTCTTCTGGGCATAAATCTGGATCTCCAAAATTCTCATCATAAACAAAAATGGTCGTAGTAGTTGTTATAGGTACAGTCCAATCTATAACTGTTGTTGTCATATCTGATTGTAGTCCGCTAAAGTATTGAGGTGCGTTGAGAAAATTTCCCGAAAGGGTAGAAGGGTCAGTAAGAATGTATGACTCGCAAGCATCAATATCATCTATAGGGTCTAATGATGGATTATCAATAAGAGTAATTGTAATATCAATATCTATTGGGTCGCAATCTCCAATAGCACTGTAATTATAAATAAGGGAAGGATTTGAAACAGGATCTGTTATTGGATCAAAAATATTTGTACTACTATCTAATGGAGGTGTCCATACTCCGCCAGGTGGTGGGTTACCATTGAAACGTTCAAGTAAATCAATAGGTCCTGCTTGAGTACAAATATCAGTAGTAGTATCTTCTGGGGTTACTGAGAATCCTGAATAATATCCAGCAAATCCTGCAGATTGAAATCCGCCAAACAAACCTGCTGCAATAGGACCATCTGCAATAATTTGTGCATCTCCATTGAGACCACTTACGTAATATGTTTCCCAGTCTGGCGTTCCGGGATTAGCTAGCGCGGTAGAGATGTCTAGTGTATTACCATTTACAGTGACTGTATTTCCTACTCTAGAAGTAATTAAAATGTCTCCTGTAAAGTTTTCAAAATTACCAGGATATATTTCCCGCACAGCTGGAATTAAATCAACAGTGTTTTGAAAAAAACAACTTAAAGGTGGGATGAAATTCATTCCTGGCGTCGCACTAGGAAAATTATTACCGTTTCCAGCAAGAGGATCATCATTAGTACCTGATCTCCCTGCTAGCATCTGGTAAACATAAATTGTCTTACTGGGATCATTTGTTGTAACATACATATTTCTATGCTGCACATTTGTATCAGGAAGGTAATAACTAGGGTTATCTAAATAAATAAAGTCTCCGGCATTAGCTATAGTCCCTACAAGATTCCCATTTACATAAATATCAGTATTGTCTTGATTTGCTATTATTAATGGAACTTCAGAACTATCATTACCACCTCCTCGTATAAGCATGTATTCAAAACCTGTAGAACTTTCATCCACAATTTGATCAATTAACATATCTGAAAACAGATTTGCATATTGACCTTGATAGAAATTTCCATTTAAGTTTCCAGAGTTTACTATAATAGGCTTATCAGATTCTAATAGCGCACCTATAAAACCTTCACTATTTGCTATCGTTCCACTATAGCCAGATACTACAAAAGTCTCTCCTGCATTAAGAACAGTAGAAGGATTTAAACCATTTTCAAAAATCATATTGGCAGTATCATAATCTGAGAAGGAGATGGTCGTATTATCTTCAGTAGCCATTACACTAGTAAAAAAACTATGAGAACCATTTGTTTCGAGTAGACGTGCACTTCCTAATCTAAAACGTTGCCCTAGTGCATCTTCTCCTTTGGCTGTCAAATACCCAGCGTGATTTGTCACAAAGGTTCTAAGACTCGAATATATCAGATCATCTGCTTCTATGATGATCCCCTTTCCTTGTATAGCGGTGTTGAGTTCGGTATTATCAACGAGTATCGGAGAATTGTTAAATACATTTATTTCGTAAAAAGCTGTAGCTCCACTCCATATTTGATGGGTTGATAGAAGTGTCCCATCACCACTAGATATGGTTACGTTAATTGGAGTAGTTGCATCACCATTTGGAGTAGATAAATAGATGGTTGCATTAGAAACACCCACCCGAGAATGTAGAGGTGGTATATAATGAGTACTGCCTAGTTGAGCACTAAGTGATATAAAAGAAAATAGAAATAATACAAGTAACGCGTAATTTTTAATCTGCATAGCCTTCAGTTGGATGCTGTGAAGCCTTTAAAAATAATGATATAATTTGCTAAGTGACTCTTTACAAGACTTTAAATTATGATTAATGATGTATAGTTTTATTGTACGCTTTCGCGAAAACGGGATTACTCAGTATTATTAGTGAATTTTATAGAAGTTTTTTAAAACAAAAAGTCCTGCTCAAAGAGCAGGACTTTTTAATAAGTGAGATGTATTATTAAATGAGGCTCGCGCCTTACTTTACTTTATTGATTACTGCTTCAAACGCTTCTGGGTGGTTCATAGCAAGATCTGCAAGCACCTTACGGTTAAGCTCGATTCCATTTGCTTTTACTTTCCCCATAAACTGAGAATAAGACATACCGTGCATACGAGCACCCGCATTAATACGAGTAATCCATAATGAACGAAAGTTTCTTTTATTCTGACGACGGTCTCTATATGCATAAGACATTGCTTTGTCTACTGCATTTTTTGCTACTGTCCAAACGTTTTTACGTCTTCCAAAGTAACCTTTGGCTTGCTTCATCACCTTTTTTCTACGGGCTCTTTTAGCAACTGAATTTACTGATCTAGGCATAATTTAATGTGTTTTTGTAGCAGGCGGTACACGCTGTATACTCTTTTGTTCTCTCTCTTAAGCGGAGAGAAGGCCATACTCCAGGGTTTAAAAATATTTGTTTTAACCGGTTAAACGGATTACTTAAGATTAAGCATCAATTTAACATTACTCGTATCTGCATCGTGCACAAGGCCATCATGCGTTAACGCAAGCTTACGCTTTTTAGATTTTTTAGTCAAAATGTGACTCTTAAAAGCGTGCTTTCTTTTGATTTTACCAGTTCCGGTAAGCTTGAAACGCTTCTTAGCACTGGATTTTGTTTTCATTTTAGGCATCTGTTCCTATTTTTTAAATTATCTCACTTATTTTCTTACTAAACCCTCCTGACTCAAAAGAGTAGGAGGGTTTTATGTCTAGCTGCTATAGACTAACAACTTATGCTTGCGGGCAAGCTTATTTTTTCTTAGGAGCGATGAACATTGTCATACGCTTTCCTTCTAGTCTCGGGAGTTGTTCTACTTTTCCTAGTTCTTCTAGCTCTTGCGCTAGCCTTAGAAGTAGTATTTCTCCTTGATCCTTATAGATGATAGAACGACCTTTAAAGAATACATAAGCTTTAAGTTTAGCTCCTTCTTTAAGGAACTTTTCAGCATGCTTCTTTTTAAATTCGTAATCGTGATCGTCTGTCTGCGGACCAAAACGTATTTCTTTGATAATCACTTTTGAGGCTTTTGCCTTCATTACCTTCTCACGCTTCTTTTGCTCATATACAAACTTTTTATAGTCTATAATTTTACAAACTGGCGGTGCGGCATTAGGTGATATCTCTACAAGATCTAGCTCTAATTCTGCGGCTAGTGCTTGTGCTTTTTGGATAGGGTAAATCCCTACTTCCACGTTCTCTCCCACGAGTCGTACTTCTTTGGCACGAATCTTTTGGTTGATTTTGTGTTGGTCTTCCTTAATGATCCTAGCAGGACCTCTCGATCTTTTTCTACGTATTGCTATGGCGTTTCTATTTTAAATTAAACTTCAAATGTTTTTATTGTGGATGCTATCTCGGCATTTACCATTTTCGCGAAAGCGTCCATAGTCATACTACCTAAATCCTCACCACCATGTCTTCTTACAGATATTGTGCCATCATTCTCTTCTTGCTCTCCTATGATAATCATAAACGGAAGTTTTTGCATCTCTGCTTCCCGTATTTTCTTACCCATAGTCTCACTGCGGTTATCTATAAGAGCGCGAATTTCGTGATTTTCAAGCAAAGTTAAAACATTCTGAGCATATTTCTCGTATTTCTCACTCAATGTCAAAATAGTAGCTTGCTGTGGCATTAACCAAAGTGGGAAGTTTCCTCCCGTGTGCTCTAGTAAAATTGCGATAAAACGTTCCATACTTCCAAAGGGTGCACGATGTATCATCACAGGGCGATGCATCTCATTATCACTGCCTTTGTACTGTAATTCAAAACGTTCTGGCAAGTTGTAATCCACTTGTATGGTACCTAGTTGCCAGCTACGACCAAGAGCATCCTTAACCATAAAGTCAAGTTTTGGTCCGTAAAAAGCTGCTTCACCAGTTTCAACAACGTAGTTGAGTCCTTTAGCTTTGGCAGCATTAAGGATAGCGTTTTCTGCTTTCACCCAGTTTTCATCTGCTCCTATATATTTTTCTGGCTTTTCTGGATCACGTAGAGAAACTTGCGCTGTAAAGTTTTCAAAACCTAGAGATCCAAAAACATAAAGCACTAAGTCTATTACTTTCATAAACTCTTCATCCAGTTGATCTGGTGTACAGAATATATGCGCGTCATCTTGAGTAAAACCACGTACACGTGTTAGTCCGTGAAGTTCGCCAGATTGCTCATAGCGGTATACAGTCCCAAATTCTGCAAAACGTTTAGGTAGCTCCTTGTAACTCCAAGGGCGGCTATTATAAATCTCACAGTGATGAGGGCAGTTCATAGGTTTAAGTAAGAACTCTTCTCCTTCATTAGGTGTAAGTATAGGTTGGAAGCTATCTGCACCGTATTTTTCATAGTGACCAGATGTTTCATAAAGTTCCTTTTGTCCTATATGTGGAGACACCACCATCTCATAGCCTTGCTTTTTCTGTGCTGCTTTGAGAAAGTTTTCAAGACGCTCACGTAGTGCAGCTCCTTTAGGTAACCATAATGGCAGACCTTGACCCACGCGTTGAGAAAAAGTAAAAAGTTCAAGCTCTTTACCTAATTTTCTGTGATCGCGTTTTTTTGCTTCTTCTATTAATTCTAAGTATTCCTTAAGGTCTTTTTGTTTTGGGAACGATGTTCCATAAACACGAGTAAGTTGTGGTTTGTTCTCATCACCTCTCCAGTAAGCTCCGGCAACACTCATTATTTTTACAGCCTTGATGATTCCTGTATTCGGAATGTGGCCACCACGGCATAAATCTGTAAAGTCATCATGATCACAAAATGTGATTGTTCCATCTTCTAGATTCTCTATAAGTTCTACCTTAAACTCGTTTCCTTCTGCTTTGTATTTATCTAAAGCCTCTTGCTTAGTTACAGAGCGTAGGCTAAAGTCATGCTTACCTCTAGCGATTTCAAGCATTTTGTCTTCTATAGACTTAAAATCTTTGTCAGATATGGTTTGGTCACCCAGGTCAACATCATAATAGAAGCCATTTTCGATAGCTGGTCCTATAGTAAGTTTTGCTCCAGGGTATAATTGTAAAATTGCTTGAGCTAGTACGTGAGAAGAAGAGTGGCGAAAAGCTGTCTTTCCTTCATCATCATTCCAGGTAAAAAGTGTGATCGAACCATCTTCGGTAAGTGGGGTAGAGGTTTCAACCGTTTGCCCGTTAAATTTTGCCGAAATTACATTACGCGCCAGTCCTTCACTGATGCTCTTTGCGACGTCCATGGGAGTAGCTCCGTTGTCCATCTGTTTTACATTGCCATCTGGCAAAGTGATATTGATCATAGTTCGATTGTTTAAAGGTGCAAAGATAGTATCTTCAATGAAGGTTCACAATATATATTACATTCTGTTTGACTATATAATAAGGAGAAAGATTGTAGCGCTTTCGCGAAAATTTTAAATACAATAACTACTTTGTTTTCATTTAATTAGGATTTTTTGGATGCTTTTAGAGGAGCTATTTTGAGATAATTTTAAATATTTTGATATTTATTCTTGTCAGATTAGAACTTCGGTGTATCTTTGCCACCCGCTTAACAGCAAGCGGTTGTTCTTTTAAATGTCTTCAAAAAGTTAGTTTTTATATCTTCAAATTATTTTCAAAAGATAGTTTGTGATTAGGAAAAAGGTTGTAGTTTTGCAGCCGCTAACAAATGGGGGTTATTTGGGAGTTATGTTCATTGCGACTGTTGCTTGGTTTTAGAGGTTGAAAATTAAATTTTCAATTATTTTTAAGATTAAGTTGTGAGTTTAAAAAACAGTTGTATATTTGCACCCGCTTAGAGAAACAGTAACATATCTAGCGAAGTTCAGAAGTAATTTATTGAGATGTTTTGGAAGATTAGTTATTCTAATTTAGGGTTCGAATCCTTAGCATTTACAAGAGTTTTCTACTATTAATAGTAGTAGAGAAAGTTCATTGATTTATTGAATTGACAGCGCGTATTAATACCTTCGGGTATTATTACAAAGAATTTGAAAACTAGAAGTTTATTATTGACCAGATATTTCGAGTCGTGAGGAGTTAAATTTATTTACAATACACGATGAAGAGTTTGATCCTGGCTCAGGATGAACGCTAGCGGCAGGCTTAACACATGCAAGTCGAGGGGTAACAGAGGTAGCTTGCTACTTGCTGACGACCGGCGCACGGGTGCGTAACGCGTATAGAATCTACCTTATACTGGGGGATAGCCTTTGGAAACGAAGATTAATACCCCATAGTATGTTTGAATGGCATCATTTTTACATTAAAGTTTCGGCGGTATAAGATGACTATGCGTTCTATTAGTTTGTTGGTAAGGTAACGGCTTACCAAGACTACGATAGATAGGGGTCCTGAGAGGGAGATCCCCCACACTGGTACTGAGACACGGACCAGACTCCTACGGGAGGCAGCAGTGAGGAATATTGGACAATGGAGGCAACTCTGATCCAGCCATGCCGCGTGTAGGAAGACTGCCCTATGGGTTGTAAACTACTTTTATATGGGAAGAATAAGGTCTACGTGTAGACTGATGACGGTACCATAAGAATAAGCACCGGCTAACTCCGTGCCAGCAGCCGCGGTAATACGGAGGGTGCAAGCGTTATCCGGAATCATTGGGTTTAAAGGGTCCGTAGGCGGGCATATAAGTCAGTGGTGAAAGTCTGTGGCTCAACCATAGAATTGCCATTGATACTGTATGTCTTGAATTATTGTGAAGTGGTTAGAATATGTAGTGTAGCGGTGAAATGCTTAGAGATTACATAGAATACCGATTGCGAAGGCAGATCACTAACAATATATTGACGCTGATGGACGAAAGCGTAGGTAGCGAACAGGATTAGATACCCTGGTAGTCTACGCCGTAAACGATGGATACTAGTTGTTTGGTCTTCGGACTGAGTGACTAAGCGAAAGTGATAAGTATCCCACCTGGGGAGTACGTTCGCAAGAATGAAACTCAAAGGAATTGACGGGGGCCCGCACAAGCGGTGGAGCATGTGGTTTAATTCGATGATACGCGAGGAACCTTACCAGGGCTTAAATGTAGATTGACAGGACTAGAGATAGTTTTTTCTTCGGACAATTTACAAGGTGCTGCATGGTTGTCGTCAGCTCGTGCCGTGAGGTGTCAGGTTAAGTCCTATAACGAGCGCAACCCCTGTGGTTAGTTGCCAGCGAGTAATGTCGGGAACTCTAGCCAGACTGCCGGTGCAAACCGTGAGGAAGGTGGGGATGACGTCAAATCATCACGGCCCTTACGTCCTGGGCCACACACGTGCTACAATGGTAGGGACAGAGAGCAGCCACTTAGCGATAAGGAGCGAATCTATAAACCCTATCTCAGTTCGGATTGGAGTCTGCAACTCGACTCCATGAAGCTGGAATCGCTAGTAATCGGATATCAGCCATGATCCGGTGAATACGTTC